>JBGQIG010000288.1:0-4494 GCA_041498365.1 Terriglobia bacterium
CCCAGGGCATCCAGATGCTGCGCGCTACCGTGACGGCGCTGCAATTGGCTGTCCGCCTGTCGTAAAGCCTCCTCAATCAGTACATCCGCCAGGGCCGAGATTTCCGCGGTAGTTTCCGCCAGCGGCGCGATCTTCAGCACATCCCGCAACATGATCCGGACATACTCGCGCCGCTTGAAGCGAGCCAGCGTCAACGAAACATCGGTCTCAAACGAACGTGCGCGGAAGCGCGCCAGGCTCTCGTGAAACTCTTCCTGAGAAAAGCTTCGGTCGAGGTTCTTCTCCCGTAGAAAGGATTGCAACAGATCGGTATTCTGGATCAGCGTCTCCCCCAGAAACCGGCTGTGTCCGAAAACCACAATCGCATAATGCGCCAGAAAATGATGTCGCTCCAGCAAGCGCACGATTTCGTCGGATTCGATGACCAGGCGCTCAAATAAAAGCAGCGCGCCATCCGGATCGGGAGCCTCCGTCAGCAGGGCCGGTAAGGCCGAAGCCAGAGCAGGGGAAAGCCGCGCTCTGACGCGCTGCAGGCTCAGCCCGGCGCTGTCAGGATTCTGAAAGGGTACGTGGCTGGCAGTGTCCGTGTCGGGCCCGCCCAGGTCGAGCAAGGCTCGGCTCTTCTCCCCCGGAGCACCAGGCCCGGTCGGCTGATTTGGAGTGTGTGGTGAAGGCAAGACTCGCGGCTCGGACTGTCAGCATAGCATGATGCAGATCATGACCTGCAGCGCAGAAACGATGGGCTTCCAGCCGTCCTCCTTGTCGTTCCGGATGGACTTCCGTCAGCTCAGAACCGGGTCGCCATATTCCCTCTCACTATCAATACCTTCTTTGCCCAAAATATTTCCGCACCCCGATCATGTTGTACCGGCCCCACGGACCGTTGGGACCCAAATCGCCTGCGCCCAAGTCCCGGTCGCGCGCCCCCAATCGCTTAAAAAGAAAATGCTGGGTAACGCGCATTTCAAACCCTTTCCCCAGATAGATTCCCGCGCCCCATGACCTCTCGATACCAATCGCGTCCATCGACCACGTATAGAGCGTTTGCGGAAGATTCTTGCCAAAGAGGAATCGAGGCTCTCCAAAGAGAAAGAATCTCTGCAACTGGGTCCGGCCAAAGGGACGCACTTCCACATATCCGGAGAGCATGTAGCGGGCAAAAGCATTGCAGGGCGCATTCACTCCTCCCACAATTCCTGTGTCCGCCCGGCACAAGTTGGGATCAATCTCGTTATGCGGAGGCGCGATGTCGAACTGCCCATAGCCCCAGAACATGTCGCGAGGGAAAAACAATCGCTCCGAGGCCGCCGTCTTGGCGGACTTTTGGGCCTGCAGCACACCCGGCATGGCCAGACATACCAACATCCACAGCAGCGCCTGCTTCATGAGACCTCCACAAGAGATTTCAGTGCGTTACCTGTGAAACGTAGGGCCGGGCCTCCGAGATGGCTGGTAGTTCTCGGAGCTTGCCGCCCGGCCTTATTGGCCACGTAGACCCGGACGGCATGTCGGGTGAGCGAACGTTGCGCGCCAGAATGGCGCAGCTTCGCCGCCGGGCAAGCAAGGGCCTGCCCCTATGCGGGCGCCACATTGTACCCCGTGCAGTCAAGCTGTGCGGGAGGATCGTAGTGGAGTTGTGTCCTTTTTGGTGCAGTCGCGGAAAACTGATTCACGATCTTAGCGTCTTAAGTTCGTGAACCACGCAGGACAAGACGTTGCACGAAGGTGCGAACTCTGAGGACTCCCTTCGCGTACCTTGGCGTCCTTATGTGATGAATTCAGGACATCCGCTGCGGTTGCGCTTCCAACCGGCACTCAGGTATGCTCACGCTAATCTCGGAGTTTTCAGCAGCGCCCTAGGAGATCCAATGACGAAAGTGCACAACGGAAGTGTCCGCATACTTCCCGTATTGGGACTGGTGATCATCATGGCTGCATCTGCCCTGGCTGCTTCGAACATCTACGACTTCACCCTGCCGTCGATTGATGGCAAGCCCATGCCGCTGGCGGATTTCAAAGGCAAGGTCGTTCTCCTGGTCAACGTCGCCAGCCGCTGCGGTTATACCCCGCAATACAGCGCGCTGGAGTCTTTGTATGAGAAGTATAAGGACCAGGGCTTCGTCATCGTCGGTTTCCCGGCCAACAATTTCGGCGCGCAGGAGCCCGGCACCAATCAGGAAATCAAGACTTTCTGTTCCCGAAAATACAACGTCACGTTTCCGCTATATAGCAAGGTCTCCGTCAAAGGCGACGACCAGACTCCGCTCTACCAATACCTCACCCAGCAGACGGACCCGTCGGTTGCGGGCGAGATCAAGTGGAATTTCACCAAATTTCTCGTCGACCGCCAGGGACGCGTCGTGCAACGCTTCGAATCCGCGGTCACTCCCGACTCGAAAGAAGTGGTCTCCGCCGTCGAAAAGCAGTTGAGCCAGAAATAGGCGGCGAGCTTCAGCTTGCTCGGAAGCGGTTAGACCGCTCCAAGCTGCGCCGCATCTCTACAGAAATTCATATCAATTATTTCTATTCCTCCAACAACTAGAAGCGATGGGAAATCTAAGTCCAAATATATCTTGTGGATACGTTTGGCGAGCGTATTGCTCTAAGAGACCGTATCGGGGGTGGACAAATGCCACAGGAGGTCTCTATCTCCTACCAAGCGGTCAAGAGCAAGGTCTACAAGCTTGTCGACGCTATGGTCGAAGGCGATAAGAACACCATCGAGGTTCAGGAATCCATTCGGCGCTGGTGGAAGCTGATCCATCCTTCCGATCGCGCCGTAGCCCAAAAATATCTCCTCATGGTGCTGGAAAAAACCAACTCGACTCTGGGCGCCATAGTCCTCGGCTTGCCCGATGTCAAGGAAGTGAAGGCCGTTCGCGAAGTAGATCCAGAAAGAATTCCCGCACGCGCAGATCGAACTGCCGTCAGCAGTCCGGTTTAGACACCGTCAGAGTTCAACGCCCGGCTTCGCCGGGCTTTTCTGCGTGAAATTGCGCTGCATATCCGAGAAACAACCTGACGTTCGTATCTCCGTAGGATTGAGCCCTGCCCCGCTCCAGCGTTTCACCGTACGCCCGCAAACAAGAAAAGGCCCAGCTTTCGCCGGGCCTTCGACTACCACCATCGACCAACGACTAGATGTCGTAATACAGCGCAAACTCAAAGGGATGCGGCCGCAGTCTCACCGCGTCCACTTCCTTGGTGCGCTTGTACTCCATGTATGTGCTCAGCAGCTCCTCGGTGAACACGTCGCCCTTAAGCAGGAAAGCATGATCGTTCTCCAGAGCGTCCAGGGCATCTTCCAGCGAACCCGGCATCGAAGGCACCTTGGCCAACTCCTCCGGACCCAGATCGTATATATCTTTGTCGAGCGGTTGGCCGGGATCCATCTTGTTTTCGATTCCGTCCAGTCCGGCCATCATCATGGCTGCGAATGCCATGTAGGGGTTGCAGCTGGGGTCGGGCGGGCGGAATTCGACGCGCTTGGCTTTGGGTGAAGCCGAGTACATCGGGATGCGGCACGCCGCTGAGCGGTTCCGCCGCGAGTAGGCCAGGTTCACTGGCGCTTCGAAGCCCGGCACCAGGCGCTTGTAGGAGTTGGTGGTGGGCGCGATGATCGCCGCCAGCGCTGGCCCGTGCTTTATCAGGCCACCGATATACCAGAGCGCCAATTGTGATATGCCCGCGTAGCCGTCGCCGGCAAACAGCGGCTTGCCGCCCTTCCACAGCGACTGGTGAGTATGCATGCCGCTGCCGTTGTCCTGGAAGATGGGTTTAGGCATGAAGGTCACGGTTTTGCCGTACTGGTTGGCCACATTTTTCACGATGTACTTGTAGAGCATCATGTGGTCCGCCGAGCGCACCAGCGAATCGAACTTCAGGTCAATCTCGGTCTGTCCGCCGGTCGCTACTTCGTGATGGTGGCACTCCACCTCCAGGCCACAGTTCTGCATGGTCATGACCATCTCGCTGCGCAGGTCTTGATAGTGGTCCGTGGGAGGCACGGGGAAATAGCCTTCTTTGTAGCGCGGACGGTAGCCCTGATTGTTCTCCACCCGCCCCGAGTTCCAGCGTCCTTCTTCTGCGTCGATGAAGTAGAACCCGTGCTGCTCGCGCTGATCGAAGCGCACATTGTCAAAGATGAAAAATTCGGCCTCAGCTCCAAAGTAAGCCGTATCCGCGATGCCCGTCGATCCCAGATACATTTCCGCTTTCTTGGCAATGTAGCGCGGGTCACGGTCGTAGCGCTGTTTGGTGACTGGATCCACCACGTCGCACACCATCACTAGCGTAGGCACCTCGGTGAAAGGGTCGAGCATGTAGGTGGTCGGATCGGGGATCAGCAGCATGTCGCTCTCGTGGATCGCCGCCCAGCCGCGAATGGACGAGCCGTCCATGCCGAATCCTTCGTCAAACGACGACTCGGTGAGTTGGTCAATGGGATAGGAAACGTGGTGCTGCAATCCCGGCAAGTCGGTGAAGCGGAGATCG
>JBGQIG010000289.1:0-4422 GCA_041498365.1 Terriglobia bacterium
GGAAATCTTCGCCGTTGTGCTCCGAGTGGCATTTTACGCATTCCTGACTGGATCCGGCTTTCAGGTTGTAAGAGGTGTGCAGACCTCGCCGAGCCGCGATGCGGGACGAAATCTCGCTGTGACATTCCACACATTTGAAGGTTGCCTGACCGGCGGCCAGCTTGTGGCAGGTGGTGCAGTTGGTGGTGCCATTGAGAGATTGATGCGCCTGCGAAAGAGCCCCGGGAGAAATTTGCGCGACTGCCGGATGCAAAAGCCCGATTAGAAAGACCAGCCAGAAAGTGTAAGGTGAAAGCGATGCGAATCTGCGCCGTGAGGAAGACTGATGGTTCTCCGCAAGGCCTGCTTGCTTTGCCGGGAAGGCACCGCCTAACTTTTCCCCCTCCGACAAGCCACGCCTCTCAATGGAAGGAATCCATCCCATGTTCCCGATTGCCTGGATGAAGCAAGCGCCTGGAGTCTAGCATGAGAATTCAAATGCAACAGGCACCGGAAGTGCAACACCGAGAGCGTGACGGGGCTGTACTGTCATGCAGGTACGGAGGATGGCCCTTGCTCAGAGATCCCTCGTCCAGGTTGGTCGTGGATCGCCAAGAATCATGCTGCATTGCTGAACATATTTCTCAGAATTTCTCGTTTGACATTCCCCGGTGATTTGGGTGTAAAAGGTTGGATATCCAAGCGTGTGTGTAACAAGAGGTGACCCGGCATGGAAGACCGAACAGACATCAAGAGAGAAATCGAAGACACGGCGAAGGGAGTCTCGAGACGCGCCTTCATTAAAGGTGTCATCACCAGCGGTGTGGCCGTTTCCTCGGCCAACTATCTCTTCCGCGCCTCCAATCTTCTCGGCGAGACGCCGGGCGTGGGCGAAAGACTCATCACTCTGAACGTGAATGGCCAGCAGCGGCGCGTGGACGTGATGAAGCAGGAGACGCTGGCCTGGACACTGCGCTACAAGCTGGGCCTCACCGGCACCAAGTTGGGATGCGACCGCGCCGAGTGCGGGGCCTGTACCGTCCTTATAGACGACGTGCCGCACTATTCCTGCTCGGTGCTTACCCATACCGTGCGTGGCAAGAAAGTTCAGACGATCGAAGGATTAGCCAGCCCTGACGGCACGTTGCATCCGGTGCAGCAGGGGGTAATTGATGAACAGGGCTTCCAGTGCGCGTTTTGCATGTCCGGATTCGTGATGGCGACGGTGGGATATCTGAAAACCAATCCCAATCCCACCCGGGCCGAGCTGGCGAACGGCATCTCAGGAAACCTGTGCCGGTGCCATGACTACGACAAGATCCTGACCGCAATGATGCGCGGCGCAGAACACATGAGGAGGGTGAACCATGCCTAGCCCAGAGGGGAAGCCTGGTCAAAAGAAGTACAAACTCATCGGCAAAGACTACACAACTCCGGATCTCTACGCGAAAGTGACCGGAAAGGCGAAGTATGCCGAAGACTTCCGCGCGGAAGGCATGCTGTTCTGCAAGCTGCTGCTCAGCCCCGTCCCACACGGACGGGTGAAGCACCTTGATTTAAGCAAAGCGCTGGCGATGCCCGGGGTCAAAGCGATCCTGACCCAGGACGATCTTCCTGCTCCCGCCGACAGCGTGACCGACCTGGGGGCGGTGATCAAGGCCAACAAGCAGGGCGAAAAAGCGCTCACGATGGAACCGCTGTATCAGGGCGAACCTATCCTGGCCGTGGCGGCGGTGGACGAATGGACTGCCGCCGAAGCAATCGAAAAAATTGACATTGAGTTTGAGCATCTGCCCTTCGTGGTCGATCCGCTTGACAGCCTCCGCCCCGGCGGGCCCAACCCGCGCACAGAGGGCAACATTTGGGTCAAACCTCAGGTACCGCCAGCCAAGCCGGGTGAAAAACCGCCAAGCCCTCCGCCGCCCTCCGTGGGAGAACTCAAATGGACCGCAGCAGACTTCGCCGAGCTGAAAGAAGGCCGGCTGCCCATGGGCAGGGCACCTGAAGAGTGGTCCTACGGCGACGTGGATGCCGGTCTCAAGAATGCCACACTGGTTCTGGATGAAACCTTTGTTACGCCGGACACCAGCCATCAAACTTTGGAGCCTCGCACCGCTCTGGCTTATTGGCAGAACGGCAAAGTCTTCATCCACATGGGGACCCAGAGCACGGTGCAAACCCTGGCCGGCCTGGGACGCTGGTTGAATATGGATCCCAACCAGGTAGTCCTCATCAGCGAATACACCGGTGGCGGCTTCGGCAGCAAAGCGACCGGCTACATCTTCGCCATTATTCCGGCACTGCTGTCGAAAAAAGCCAATGCCCCGGTGATGATGCGAATCAGCCGGGAGGAAGAACATTTCATCGGACGGGCGCGGCCGGGCTTCCAGGGCCGGATGAAGATCGGCTTCTCCAAGGACGGCCGGATCACTGTGTTGGACATGTTCACCATCTCCAACAA
This sequence comes from Terriglobia bacterium, assembly GCA_041498365.1. Taxonomy (GTDB): domain Bacteria; phylum Acidobacteriota; class Terriglobia; order Terriglobales; family Acidobacteriaceae; genus JAIQFF01. The sequence continues at coordinate 2,441 of JBGQIG010000289.1, forward strand.
CGGCCCCTATGACGCAAACGGCGACGCGAACGCATCCGGGCTTGTTGTTTCTCTGCTCTATCAGCCACAAGCGATGCGCTGGCGTGGCGTGACCATGCTGACGAATACTCCGCCGCGGGGTCCGCAGAGCGCGCCTGGGGGCATGCAGGGAATCATCATCATGGAGCCGATCCTGGCGAAGGCGGCGCGCAAGCTCTCGCTCGACCAGGTGAACATTCGAAAGGTCAACGCTCCCGAGGGCAAGGCGCCGTGGGGACCACCGAGGGACGGCAAGCGGGCGCATTCGACCAGCGCTTTCCTCAAGGAAGCGCTTGACCGCGGCGCAGAGCAATTCAAATGGAAAGAACGGATCGCGCGTCCGAAGCGCAGCGGCACGAAGGTGCGCGGAGTCGGCGTCTCGTCGAGCGCCTTCTTCGCCGGTTCCGTGGGATACGACGGGCTGTTCGTGATCAAGCCCGATGGCCGGATCGCAATCCAGTCGGGAATCGGTAATCTCGGAACAGAGTCCATGAGTGATGTGCACCGAGTAGTCGCTGAGGTCCTGGGCGTTCCGTGGGAAAAGTGTGATGTTGAATGGGGCAATACGAGCAAGAACCTGCCGTGGACCTGCGTCTCCGGCGGCAGCCAGACCACCCACGCCATGACGCGCGCGGCGCACGCCGCAGCCATGGATGGGAAGAAGAAGCTCCAGGAAATTGCCGCCAAGACTTACGGCGGCAAGCCGGAACAGTACGAAGTGGCCAACGAACGCGTCTTCCACAGGGGCGGCGGCAAGAGCATGACGCTGGCGCAGGCTGCGCAGCGCGCGATTCAACTCGGCGGCATCTACGACGGTCACGAAGCGCCGGAGGACGTGAACAAATACACCAAGGCGTCTATCGCCGCGCTGGCCGGACAAGGCCTGGTTGCGGCAGCCAAGGACAAGTATCCGCACGACGGCCAGTCGTTTTCCTATGTCGCCAGTTTTGCTGAAGTCGAAGTCGATACGGAAACCGGCAAGTACTACATCACGGATTTCCTCGCCGTCGCTGACGTCGGCACGGTGATTCATCCCAAGGCGCTCGGTGGACAAGTCATCGGCCGATCGATCTTGGGTATTGGCCATGCGATCGGTCAGAAGTGGGTCTTCGATCCCCAGTACGGTCACACCATTTCCCGACGGTTCCACCATACCAAGCCGCCAACCATCCTGGACGTACCGACCAACATGCAATGGGCGGCACTCGACATTCCCGATCCCGAAACCCCTGTGGGCGCTCGCGGCATCGGAGAGCCTCCGGTGGGCGGCGGGTGCGGCGCCATTCTGAACGCCCTTTCGGACGCGCTGGGCGATGAAATCTATCGCCGCGCGCCGGTCAACCTGGACACGATTCTGACATCGCTCGAAGCAGGACGGCCGATGCAGGATCCGTTGACGGCATTCATTTAGGAGACAGTCATGGCGGTCATACGAGATGTCATGCCGGCGTTCCAGCTGTTTCAGCCGAGCTCCATTGCCGACGCACAAAAGCTTCTCGAACAGCACGGGCGGGATGCCTGGGTGATGGCCGGGGGGCTCGACAGCTTCGATTGGCTCAAGGATCGTATCAAGAAGCCCAAGGCGCTGGTCGATCTGAGTGGAATCGAAGAACTAAGAGGTGTTCGTACTACTTCTGACGGCATCGAAATCGGCGCCATGACGACGCTCACCGAAGTCGTGCACCACCCTGTCGTTAAAGAGAAATACGGATTGCTGGCGCAGGCTGCGGAATTGGTGGCGTCGCCGCAGATCCGCAATCAGGGCACGCTCGGTGGCAACGTCTCGCAGGACGCGCGTTGCTGGTACTACCGGGCCGGTTGGTCGTGCTACCGCGCCGGTGGAAATATCTGCTACGCCGACACGCCGGTGGGCAGAAATCGTGAGCACGCGATTTTGCACGCCGAACGCTGTGTGGCGGTCAATCCATCCGATTCATCGCCGGCCCTGATCGCGCTGGACGCCA
>JBGQIG010000290.1:0-4420 GCA_041498365.1 Terriglobia bacterium
CAGTACCAAGCCAACCAGCAAGATGGCGACCGCGCCGAACGTAATAGGATCGGTTGGCGTGATCCCAAACAGCAAGCTTGCCAGAACTCGTGTCAGTGCGAGAGCGCCCGCCATACCCACGATGATTCCTGCCAGCGCGAGCCTAAAGCCTTGGGTAACGATGAGGTGGAGAATATCTCCCCTCGCCGCACCCAGGGCCATGCGAATACCAAACTCGTGGTTTCGCTGGGCAACTGAATACGCGATGACTCCGTAAAGACCTATCATGGCCAGGAGAAGCGCCAGCGCAGCAAAGAGCCCCGCGATAAGCATGGTGAGGCGCTGAGGTGCGTCGGATTCCGAAACAATGTTCTCCAAGGTACGGATATCGGCAATGGGCTGATCGGGATCAACAGAGCGGATGATGCCGCGAACGTCGGCGATGAGATTTGTGGGGTCCTGGGCTGCACGAACCACCAGCGTCATCTCGCGCATCGTTCCCAGGAAGTACATTGCGCTGACAGGTTCGGCAGTCGCGCCAAGCTCTTTGACGTCGGCAACCACTCCGACAATGGAATTCCATTGACACGGTGTTCCAGAACAGTTGACGCCGAAGCGCTTGCCAAGTGGATTCTCACCGGGCCAGTAGCGTCTGGCCATGGTTTCACTGATGACGGCGACGCTCTTATCCTGGTCGGTGGCAGCGAACGATCGGCCATTGAGCAGTGGGATTCTTATGGCACGGAAGTACCCGAGGCTGACTTCCCGATGGGCGGCCCAGATGAGGTTGCCCTGAGGGAGGGGCGGGCGGCCCTCGATAGTGATGTCCTGGTCCCAAGCAGGGCCGGACAGAGGTCTGAAGTTGACGGCTCCCGCCGCTTGCACCTGGGGCAGGGCTGATAAGCGTTCGAGCACGTCTTTGTAGAAGGTAACTGTTCCCGTCTTGGTCCGCGACAGATCAATGGTCAACACGTTTTCAGAGTCGAAACCCAAGTTCACAGCTGAAAGACGGACGAAGCCTTTAATGACCAAGGCCGCACCCATTAAAAGCATGGCCGCGAGCGCGATCTCACCAACTACCAGCACAGCACGGAACGACCGCCTGCTAATACTGGCCAGCGGACTTCGCAGGCCTTCCTTGAGGCCTTCGTTCAAGTCAAAGCCGGTGGCACTCCAAGCAGGCACCATCCCACTTAGGAACACGGTCAAAAGCAAGGTCACCAAAGCAAAGGCGAGAACCGCAGCGTCGATCCCGCCGCGCGAGATCGGTTGCCATCCAGCGGGCAGGGCAGCATAAAAAGCTCGCACGCTCGCAAAAGCAATCAACAGGCCTGCGGAGCCTCCCAGGAGCGCCAGCACTGAACTCTCTGACAGCATTTGCCGGATGATCCGTGCCCTGCTTGCACCCAGCGCACGGCGCATGGCAATTTCCTTATACCGGTTAGTGGCACGAACCACTTGAAGGTTAGCGAGGTTTACACAGGCAATCAGCAGCACCAGCGCCGCGGCCACGAGGAGCGTTAGGAGAGCAGGCCGGAGGTCCCGAACGTACCTGTGGCGCAGACTCTCGACAGCAACCTTCTGATCCCCGTTCCAAGAATCGGGGAGTTGCTGGGCCAACGGTGCGGTAATGACGTCCATATCTGCCTGTGCCTGAGCCAGAGTCACACCGGGCTTCAAAGACGCGATTGCGTTTAAGTAGAAACTACCGGACCCTCCATCGAACAGCTCAGCGAGCGGCGTCCAGACCTCCTCCGAGGTGGTGGAGAAACGGAAGCCGGCGGGCAGCACGCCAATAACGGTGTAATCCTTGCCGTCAAGGATGATCGCCTTGCCGAGGATGCTCGAGTTCTCGCCGTATCGCGTTTCCCAGAGCGAGTGGCTAATGACCGCTACACGATTCCCGCCGGGTCGATCCTCTTCGGCCGAAAATGTCCGGCCCAGAATAGGTCTGACTCCGAGCAAGTGGAAGAATGCCGATGAGACCTGCCTTGCGGGCACGCGCTCAGGCCCCTCTACGCCGGTCAGGTTGAACTGGTTCGTAGCTTCGCTCCAGACGGCCATATCTTCGAAGACGTGGTTTTGCTCCCGCCAGTGTTTGAATGTGGGCGGATCGGTCCACCCGGACTGCGCAAGTGTCCGGTCGTAATGCTTGACCATGACGAGCCGGTCGGAATTGGCGAAAGGCAGTGGGCGCAACAGGAAGTCGTTGGCGGCAGTAAAGATTGTAGTGGTCACGCCGATGCCAAGGGCGAGGGTGAGGACGGCGACGGCGGTGAAACCCGGGGATTTGCGCAGAATGCGCAAGGCGTAGCGAAAATCCTGTAGCAGAGATTCCATCTAATACCTTAATCCCCTTATCTAGTCTTGTTTGAACGTCGCATCTATGACCTGCGTCACAGCCTAGTGTGACGATCCCTAAATTGAAACTCGTACATTTGGCACTCAAACTTTCCCCGTTCACCAGTGCGTAGCGGAGGCCTGCGATTCCGGGCGAGTAGTCGGCGACTCGGAAACTGACGTCCAAAATACATCTTGACCAGCTATGCTTCATGTGCTAGTGTACTTGGCAGGTAAGAGTGCGGAATTTCTCCGATTGCGGCAGCTTCTCTGCCGCTTTTTTATTTCCGGCGTGGCAAATCTCGATCATGTCCCCGGGCCTCACCGACCTGGAGGCACCTTCAATTTTGCACGTGGGATAAACCACCCTGCGTTAAGTTATTTAGAATCAACACTGGCAAAAATGCGTCAAACAAACAATTCTAACTCCCTTTAGAATCAACACTTACGGGCTTGCACGTAAGTGTTGCAAACACAAGGCTTACAGAATAGTTAAGTCCTTTAGAATCAACACTTATTGAAAACAGGGGGGTGAGGGGTGTTATGGTTAACCAGACACCCGATGAAGGGTGTCTGTCCTGAACGACCATCGGGAGTGAAGGCGCTCTCTCCCATATCCTCAAGAAGGTGTGGTTCGGGCATCCAACGCGACCCACAAACGTCCCAGCGCACGGAATCTATGCTCCACGGGTCACGGAACACGAATCACCAATCACGAGTCACACCGCTATCCTGCAATCAGCAGGTTTTGCGCGAACGGCCACTCGCGGTCGATCCATTGCCCGTCGCAGCGGAATCCCGTGCGCTCCGCCATCCCCGGAATTTCCTCGGCCTGATACTTGTGCGAGCTTTCTGTCCAGATCGTTTCGTCTTCGTCCAGCATGAGCCGCAGGCTCGCGGCCGGAACCTGCACCGTTTGCCTCCGCGTGGAGCGCAAATGCATTTCGATGCGCCGTTCCGCGTAGTTCCAGCGCGGCTCATGGTGGAAGCAAGCCAGATCAAAATTTGCGCCCAGCTCCCGGTTGATTCGCGCCAGCAAATTCAGATTGAACGCCGCCGTAACTCCCGCCGGATCGTTGTAAGCCAGCAATTGCAGCGCGACGCTCTTCTCCAAATCCGTGCCGAGCAGTAGCGCGTCGCCCGGTTGAAGAATCGCCCTCATCTCCCGCAAGAACTCTTCGCCCGCATCGCGGTCGAAGTTGCCGATGGTGCTCCCGAGGAACAGCACCAGCAAATGATCCTGCTCCCCGCGCCCTTCGGCCACCGCGCGCAATCCTTCCAGGTACGGCTGTTCATAGCCGACGATGCTCACCAAATCGATCTGTCCCAACTCTTTCGCGCATGCCGCCAGCGCCGAAGGCGAAATCTCGATCGGGTAGTAATACGTCTTTTGCCGTTGCGAAAGCGCCTCCAATATCCAGCGCGTCTTTTTTCCCGAGCCGCTCCCCAGCTCTGCCACCTGAATCGGCGACGGCAGTCTTCCGACAATCTCTCCCGCATACTTTTCCAGCAGCCGCGCATCCGCCCGCGTCAATCCGTACTCCGGCAGAACGCAAATGGTTTCGAATAGCGCCGAGCCCACTTCATCGTACAAATATTTTGAGGGGAGTTCTCTCTGTCCAGGTTTCGTCAGGCTCGCGCGCACGTCAGCCGCAAATTCAGACACGTGCCGTACGGGAAGGGAAGAGGTCAGCATGCGGTCTCCCGGGCTTGGGCTCGTCAGTCCTCGACGCAACGGAACGTTGCGTAGACGTGCGGATAATGGGGCTGGAACCAGTTTCGGAACGACCGCCGCAGCATGCACGCTGCCGTGCGCGGCGAGCCGCCTTTCATCACGTAATGCTTGCCGTCGAAGAAATTTGCGGAGTAGCCGGGATAGAAAGGCATGGGCGTAAATCCCGGAAACGGCGCGAACTCCGTCCGCGTCCACTCCCAGCCGTTTCCAACCAGATCGTGTACGCCAAATGCGCTGACGCCGGCCGGATGCGCGCCAACCGGAGAGGGATCCCACGCCTGAAAATTAAAATTCCCCCTGTCTGCGCTCGGAGCCTCTTCGCCCCAAGGGTAGAGGCGTTCCTTTCGGCCCTCGGAAGTTCCGTAC
>JBGQIG010000291.1:0-4418 GCA_041498365.1 Terriglobia bacterium
ATGAATCCCGACCACGAGGATTCGCACTACTATCTCGCGAACTGCCTTGCCGCTTCCGGTGACATCCCCTCCGCGATAGCGGAACTCGACGCGCTTGCTCGAATTAACCCGCAGAATCGCCGCGCTTTCCAGCGCAAGGGAGAACTTCTCGCCGCCTCCGCGTCCTCCAGGAGCCAACTCGAACTTGCGCGCCAGTCGCTGGGCGTTGCGTTCAGCTTGAATTCGGAAGAGACCGGAACACTTGTTCTGCTGGGTCAGGTGGCGCTAGCGCTCGGAGATTTCGCGGCGGCGGAACAACACTTTTCACACGCTTGCCAAGCCAATCCACACGCAGCGAACGTATGGTTTCTTCGCGGTTACATCGCTTGGAAGCGGCAGGACCTCCGACAATCTTCGGCAATGCTGGCCTCAGCGCGCAACGCACGAGGCCATGATTGGAAGCCGGCCGGGTCGGCGCTGGAAGGCGATGTGCAGCATCGGATGTACAGCGAGTCAGGCTTCCTGAACGTGTTCGAACAACAATGGGATGGCTTTCCGGAGCTCACACGTACCTATGGCCAACTGGACGCGTACCTCAGCCGCCTCCGGCGATAGGTGGAGCCGGTACGCACATTCGCAGGCGGGGTTTTTTGCTGCGCGTGCACTCCTGTTCTCTGGAAAGCCAAGGCGAGCAGGCTGGCGCTAACCACCCAGAGCACGACTCTGATGCTCATGTGTTAATCCTTGATAGAACTCGCTGAGCCTTATTTCAGCAAGGCTATCGCGTTGCAGCGGCCGTGATGTGTCAGCCGAGAAAGTGATAGTACACACGGTTCCACTTTAGTTCTTTTTTGAAATTCTCCATAGTCGTGTTGCGGTCGATCAGCAAATATTCCATGCCCGCCATCTCCGCGAAATCTTCCAGGTGCTGGTGGCTAAGGGAGCGAGTAAGCGCGGTGTGGTGTGCACCACCGGCAAGGATCCAGGCTGTCGCCGCAATCTTAAGGTTAGGTTCGGGTATCCAGATCGCCCGGGCTACCGGCAGCCTGGGCAGAGGATGCTCCGGCCGCACGAGGTTCACCTGATTCACGATCAGACGAAAGCGGTTTCCCAGATCGACTACAGAAGCATTCAACGCGCTTCCGGTGGAAGCGGTAAATACCAACCGAACCGGATCTTCTTTGCCCCCGATGGAAAGGGGATGGATTTCGGCGGACGGCCTATCCTCCGCGATCGATGGACATACTTCCAGCATGTGCGCGCCCAGCACCTGACCGCCATTTCTCAGATGATAGGTGTAATCTTCCATGAACGAGGTTCCGCCCTCCAGACCGTGACTCATGACTTTCATAGCCCGTACAAGTGCCGCCGTTTTCCAGTCACCTTCCGCGCCGAAACCCGTATCCATCGGTCATCAAGCGCTGGACCGCGATACCAGGAAGTTGCGCCAGGCCGTGCAAGTCCTCAAACGTGTCGGTGAAGGCGTTGGAGCCGGTTTCTTCCAAAAAATGCCGCAATCCCAGCTCAATTCTTGCCGCCTCACGCATAGCCTGTCGCTGTTTTCCTCCCGCACGCAGCGGCTCCGCCACGGTATATGCTTCATCGTAGTCAGCCGTGAGCTTGTCGGTTTCGGCCTCAGTCACTTGCTGAACCCGGTGTACTAAGTCTCCGACGCCGTAACCATTCACGGAATAGCACAACCTGATCTCAGCGTCGACTTTGTCGCCTTCGGTTACCGCAACATTCCGCATGTTGTCGCCGAAGCGTGCCACCTTCAGATGTTGAGCATCGTGCCAGGCGCAGGCAGCTCGTACCCAGACGCCAATCTCGGCGTGCACGCTGCTATCCTGCCAGAACCCAACCACGATCTTGCGCTGGAGACGCATGCGGGTTCCGATGAATCCGAACTCCCGGTCACCATGGGCTGACTGGTTAAGATTCATGAAGGTCATGTCAATGGTTGACCACGGCAGTTCCGCATTGAATTGCGTGTGCAGGTGCAGGAGCGGCTTATTCAGCAACCTGAGGCCGGAGATCCACATTCGGGCCGGGGAGAAGGTGTGCATCCAGGTAATCAGCCCTATGCAGTTCTTGGAGGCGTTCGCCTCCAGGCACAACTGGTGAATTGATTCGCTACTCGTCATCACAGATTTAGGCACGATGTTTATGGGGATCTGCGCCGATGCGCATAGGGCACGCGCGATGGCGGTAGAATGCTCCTCGACCTTATTTAGGGCTTCCGGCCCGTAGAGATGCTGGCTTCCGGTGACAAACCAGGCTTCCAAGTTTGCAAAATCAATCATGCAATTCTCTCAGACATACTTGCACTTGAGCGGTGAAACCTGGCTCCGATGTTGCACGATGGCACGCTTCCTTCAGGCAGGCGCATCCCACCTGGATTCGATAAGGATTCCACGCTCAACGGATACTACCGCATCTGCGCGGCGAGGAAACACCGGGGACCCCTCGGGCGGAGGAGGGAAGGGTGGCAAGAACTTTGTTGCAAATCCTCGGCAGAGAGCCACGCCGCCCGTGCCGCTCGCACTCAGTTCTTTAACAAACTTGGAAACGAATTTGGATATTTGCCAGAAATCTCCTGACTAAACTGGCCGTTCCATTGATTACTGCAGGACCACCGCTCGGGGTGGCGAAACGGTGGTCCCTGTTGTTGTTCACTGCTGGATTTAGAACGTGAGCTTACCTCCGATCTGCCAGTTTCTCGGGAGCTGCTGGCCGGTGGCTCTTCCAAATGTCCCAGCCAGGTTGGGGCCGAGAAACAGATTGGGATGGTTGAACAGGTTATAAAACTCAAACCGAACCTGGAAATTCACCCGTTCGGTTATGTGAGTGTCCTTGTACGCCGTCATGTCGGTTTCGGCGAAGCTCGGCTGGCGGAATTGACCGGTCTTCTCGTTGCCGTTCGTACCCGGCGTCGGAGCCGTAAATTGTGACGCGAGGATGCTGCCGTTCAGGTACTCGCTGCGCGAAGTTCCCTGGTGGTAGCTACTCACGTCCGGGTAATCCAGGTTGTCTCCGTCGGCGTTGTAATCTCCGCCGGCACTGAACGGGGCTGTGGTCACCACCGTAATGGGATAGCCGCTCTGGAAAATACTGGTCGCGCTCACGCCCCACCCGCCCGTCAACTTGCCGGCGAACCCGTGCCCGCCATTCAGGCCGGGTAGCTCATAGTTCATCGAGAGAGAGAAGCGATTGGGAACATCCCATGGAGATGGTCCATAGAACTGATGGGGATTCAGTTGGGTGGGGTACGAGCCATTGCCGATACCGGCGCCGCCAGTGCCAGCGTCGTCCTTGGACTTCGACCGGGTGTACGAGCCATCGAAGAAAGCACGCCGGAAGCGTCCTCTAAGGTCAAAGGTCACCCCGTTGTAGTTGCCTACGCGATCATTGTCTGCATAATTGATTGCGCCAAAACTGCTATTGAGGCGGACAGGATTCGCGTGAATGAGCAGGTCGCCGGGCAGGGCATTGATGTCAGCGCCGTAGCTGACTACGCCCGCCTGATTACCGTTGGCAATCAGGTTGTCGGAGTGCGATCCGCTGTAGAGCACGCTGGCCACCAGATTGTTGCCCAGCCGGTGCTCCAGCGTACCTGACCAGATGTACGCCTTCGGGCTTTTCAGGTCGGGGTTGATTCCGCCGATGGGGAACGCAGCGCCTGTAAGTCCACCGCTAGCGTTGAGACAAGGCGCGACGGGACAGAGACTCGAGCCCGCCAGAGGAGGAAAGGTAAAGCCAAACGGAGGCTTATCGCCGTTGCCTTGGGTGAATATGGGAGGAGTGGATGTTCCGGTGAAAAACGTGGGCAGGATAAGGCCCGGGGGATTGCCGCGGAATTCTTCCTGCACGTTGGCCTGGGACAGCCAATTGGCGTAAATGCCGAATCCTCCGCGTACCACCCAGTCGCCTTTCCCGTTGACATCCCAGGCAACGCCAACGCGGGGATCGAATGACTTGGGCGACTGATTCAAAGCGTTCTTGGACGCTCTGGCGATGCCGGAAGCCACCCGGTCCTGGAAGGTCGAACCGCTTCCCAGGATGAAATTGCCGAACACGGTCGTGTCTGACCGCGAATAAGGATTTCCCTGGTTATCAAAGCGGAAACCCAGGGTTACGGTCAGATTGCGTCTTGCTTTCCATGTATCCTGGGCGAAAATCCCCCAGGTTCGGGACGCCGCGTTCCATTCCCACAATTTCTGCTGACCCGTTATCGGGTCGTACATCACACCGCCTTCATCGTGGGGAGCATCCTGAGCCAGATCCAACAGGTTGTTGAAATTGAATTTGGGCTGTGACCATGGCCCCTGGAAGGGCTCCACGTCGTCTCCAAACCAGCCTTCATAGCCAAACTTCAACACGTGAGCGCCACGAACGTGGGTCAGAACATCTCGCCAGTGATAGTTATGCTGGATGAAATC
>JBGQIG010000292.1:0-4412 GCA_041498365.1 Terriglobia bacterium
CATGTGGCGGCTCGCATCGCGTGCATTCGCGAACTGCACCCGGCAGCGGGCCATGAAGAAGTCCTGCGCGTTCTCATGGCTGACGCATTGCCGCCTGCAGCGATCAAGGCCGGCCGCGGCCGGGCGATGAATTCACAAACAGACTAGATGGCCGAGGCTATGTCCGACAAAAAAACAAACCGCCGGCATTTGAGCTATTTTCACGGCACCGGGGATATTCCGCTTCTCGGACTCTGCATCGGGCAGGTGCTGGATGCTAGTGCCGCCGCGCACCCGGATAACCCCGCTCTCGTCGTCCGGCATCAGAACCTGCGCTATACCTACCGCGAATTTCTGGACGAAGTCGAGCTGGCCGCTCGGGGACTCTTGCGTTTGGGCATCCAAAAAGGCGACCGCGTGGGAATCTGGGCCACCAATTGTGCGGAGTGGGTCGTCATCCAGTTTGCCACGGCGAAGATCGGGGCCATCCTCGTCAACATCAATCCCGCCAACCGCACGTTCGAACTGGAACACGTGCTGCGCCATTCCGAATGCCAAACCCTGCTGTTGATGCAAGGGTTTCGCGATTGTGATTACGTCGAAACCCTTCGTGCTGTGTGTCCGGAGTCGGCAGCCAGCCAGCCCGGCAACTTGCAGTCCGAGAAGCTGCCCAACCTCAAGAACCTACTTTTCCTCGGCGGAAAGACAGCCTCTGCGGGAATGTTTCACTGGACAGACCTGCTGACGATGGGACACGAAGTCCCTCTCGCGGATTTGCGCCAGCGCGAAGCCACACTTGAGTTTGACGACGCCATCAACATCCAGTACACATCCGGCACAACGGGTATGCCCAAAGGTGCGACACTCAGTCACCTGAACATCGTCAACAACGGAAACCTCGTCGCCGCCTCCATGAAGTTTACACATTGCGACCGGCTCTGCATCCCGGTCCCTTTCTATCACTGCTTTGGCATGGTGCTGAGTAACATGGCCTGCGTGGTGTCGGGAGCTGCGATGGTGCTCCCGGCTGCCTATTTCGATCCGCTCGAGACCTTGCGGGCGGTAGCCGACGAGCGCTGTACGGCGCTGCATGGCGTGCCCACCATGTTTATCGCCGAACTGGAGCACCCGCAATTCAATCAATTTGACTTGAGCAGCCTTCGCACAGGAATCATGGCCGGAGCCCCATGCCCCATCGAAGTCATGAAGCGGGTCGTGCAGCTCATGAATCTGCGCGAGATGACCATTGCTTACGGTCTGACGGAAGCCTCACCGGTGATCACTCAGACCACCACGGACGACTCTCTCGAATTGCGGGTCTCCACAGTGGGGCGGCCGTTGCCCCACACGGAAGTCAAGATCGTCGACATAAGCTCGGGCCAAATCGTCCCCATCCATGTGCCGGGCGAACTGTGCACCCGCGGCTACCTGGTCATGAAGGGCTACTACAACAACGCAGAAGAAACCCAGCGCGCCATCGACGAACACGGTTGGCTGCATTCCGGTGACCTGGCCACCATGGACGAAAATGGCTATTGCAAGATCACCGGTCGCGCGAAAGACGTCATCATTCGCGGCGGTGAGAACATCTACCCACGCGAAGTCGAAGAATTTCTATACACCTGCCCCGGCATCAGCGATATCCAGGTGATCGGCGTCCCGGACTTGAAGTATGGCGAGCAGGTCGTCGCCTGGGTGAAACTCGAGACCGGCTCCACCCTGCAACCGGAAGACATCATCCAGTTTTGTGAAGGCAAAATTGCCTTCTACAAGATCCCCAGACACATCAAAATCGTCGATTCCTTCCCCATGACTGTCACCGGAAAAATCCAGAAGTTTAACATGCGGGCCATCACCATCCGGGAGATGCGTCTGGAGGAGGCCGCTAGGGTGAGAATGGCCTGAGCGATCATGGTCAACGGCCGTTGCCATCCAATTTCCGTGCAATTCCGATTGGCCCTGTGTTGCACCGGCGAAGCGGACCGCGAGAGGCAACAAAAGCATCCCACCAAGCGCCAACTAGGCGCTTTCTCTTAAGCCATGCCACTCCGCACCGAATTCGACGTGGTCATACTCGGCGCCGGCCCCGCCGGATCAGTCCTCGCCCAACACCTCAGCCGAAAGGGTTTTCATGTTGCTGTCGTGGACCGCCAACGATTCCCTCGCTACGCCATTGGGGAATCTCTGCCGCCGTCCGTGTTCCTGTTGCTCCAGCGCACCGGAATTCTCAAACCATCTACCACCTGCGATTTTCTCCGCACCACCGGCACGTGGACCGCCTGGGGGAGCGAGACCCTGGCGTTTAACGCGCACAGTGCACGCCACAGCCGTGGCTTCCAGGTAGAGCGCGCTGCATTTGACACTCTTCTGCTCGACGCTGCCCGCTCCTCCGGCGCAGTGTTTTTTGAAGGCTGGCGGCCGGTCGCATTCCAGCGCGTGACTGCCGGCTGGAGACTCGCTTTGTGTTCCTCAGCAGGCAAGAGCCGCGCCGTGAAGTCCAGATTCCTCTGCGATGCAACCGGCCGCGCACGCGTTCTGGCCAGGAGTCAAGGGCTCAAACCAAGGGTGGAAGGCAGTCTCGTCGGCTTGGTCGGGTATTGGGACTTGCCGGGCGTCGAGCCCGGTCCGGATGGCTACAACACGCTCGTCGAGTCGCTGCCCAATGGCTGGGCTTACACCATCCAATTGAGCCGCCGCTTGCGCCTGGCCGGGTTCATGACTGACCGTGAACAACTGCCGCGCAACCTCCGCACTCACGCGCGCCAGTTATATACACAGGCTCTGCAGCAAACCAAACATCTTCCTCATCGGCTGCGGGATGCTCACTGGGACGGTCACGTGCACATCTTCGCCGCGAATCCCTCCCTCATGAATCCCTGCTGCGGCCGCGACTGGTTGCTGGTCGGCGATGCCGCCTCCACCCTGGATCCGCTTTGCTCCCAGGGAGTGCAGAAAGCCATCGCTTCAGCCCTTGCTGCCGTCCCGGTCATTAACACACTCCTTTTGCATCCGGAGCGGGTCGATTCCACAATCGCTTTCTACTGCCAGCGTGAACTCTCCCTTTTCGAAAACCATCTCGCAACTCTCTCTCGGTATTACAGACGCGAACAGCGCTGGCAGGCGCAGCCTTTCTGGCGCCAGTGGCAGGCCACTTCTCCTTCTCTTTCGTTATCTCCCGTCGCAAAGAGTAGCTCCAGTTCCTCCGTCCTCCGCGTGCGCACCAGGGACCGCATTACTCCATCGTCTGGTGCGCGGATTGTTCGCAGGCCGGTCGTCGAAGACGGCTTCGTCAAATTGCAGCCGGTCGTCACTTCTCCCACAAATAAACGCGGCATTCGTTACTGCGGCGCGGTCTGCCTGCCGGATCTGCTGGTGATGCTCGCTGATGCTCCCACACTCGCGCAACTCACGACTCGTTACCGGCGCAAGCATCGGGCTTCCCCCTCTGCCATCCGTGTGGCAATCGGGCTTCTGCTTTCCTTAGGCGTGGCCAAAGTTGCAGCGACAAAAAAGAATGCAGGAATGCCCGCTTGACGTGACCAGAATTTTTGTGCCGGTAAAGGTGATCAGGGATAAGGCTGGAGAATCGAATCTGCAAGCTTCTTTAAATTGCTCGCTAGGCCGAGCTTCTCCGGACGGGCTTGAGGGCACCGCCAGTCTACATGAAGGTGAGCTCGTTTCTGCTGGATTTGCGAAAGCAAGAATAAATCTGGCTCCCCGGGCTAGATTCGAACTAGCAACCCTTCGGCGAACAGCCGAATGCTTTACAATCCAAACTAGAGGAGAGAAGTTCGGCCTCGGGTTTTGATTTTTCTCCCAAAAGCGCGATCCTGTACCTAATTTCCCAAAGAAGGGACTCGCAGTGAAAGTGAATCTAGCATCGTAGCGCAATGAATTCAAACGAGAAAGGTTTGTCGCGTCCGAGGAATTTCAAAAACCGAACGCCTAGTACACAAAAAAACTTACAACTAAAGCAGAATCTCCTACGTAAGGTAATGATTCCACAGGGGAAATGGTCGGGGCGAATGGATTTGAACCATCGACCTCCTGGTCCCGAACCAGGCGCGCTAGCCAGGCTGCGCTACGCCCCGACCGACAAGCTCGGACGCGTACTTCCATCCCAAGCCGGACCATCAGATTAACATAGCTCCAGAATGGCCGCTAGACCGTGTACCCGTTGTGTCTTAGCTCCATAATTCTGTCACCCCTTAACGGCAATGTGAAAATGTCACCCCATGAGCAGGGAGACATTTGCATTGAGCCAGAAAGAACTACAACGCGTGGCAGTCATTTCCAGATGCGTGAACGGATCGCGGGGACCCAGCCACCGCCGCCTGCCCCATGCTCGCTCCTTGGGAGAGAAGGTGGAGGCATCTGAGCGTGGAGAGTGCACGATAGTGGTCAAATCACCAAAATTCTTTTCGAGAGAGGCG
>JBGQIG010000293.1:0-4387 GCA_041498365.1 Terriglobia bacterium
GGCTTCCGCCTCGTTCACGATCTGTTCCAGCCGGCTGATGGGCACGGGACGCTTCTCGCAAGCCCGCAGCAGCCCATTCAGCACTTTCTGCCGGTCAAATTTTTCGCGGCGGCCGTCCTTCTTCACCACCATGTAGGGGATCTCGTCGATCCGCTCATAGGTGGTAAAGCGCTTGCCGCACTTCAGACACTCGCGTCGGCGGCGGATGGAATCCGCTTCCTTGCTCTCGCGCGAGTCCACCACTTTGTCATTTTCAAAGCCGCAGAAAGGGCACTTCATGTTGCATGGGAGAGACTGCGCTTGCATTGTAACAGGCGGGAAGACAAGCCCCATTTGAAGGGCATACCTTCGAAGGGGTGTAGTGGGCCAGTTTGAAACAAGCTTTCCGCACCGCCGCCATCCCAGGGACTCTAGTCCCGATCGATCTGGCGCGCATCGGCACGATTGCCGGCAAAAGTGCCGAACCGCCGCACTCGAGAAACCATTCGCAAGCGCTTCTGGTCACACCGCGGGAGGTGTGGCAGGAAATCCTTCACTCGCCTCTTTTTCGTGACTTTCTTTGGACAGCTTCCGCAGGGACAGCTGTTCGCGATGCGCGAGCAGCAGGCCGACCGGGATAACCGCCACAAAACCCACCAGCCAGAGCATGATGCCGCAACTTGCCGCCAGTTCCTTGGGCACGTCGAAGATATGTTCCAGCGCGGCTATGGTGGCCAATTGCGAACCTCCACCCACGCCGGGCAGTTGGATTACCGAACCCACCATGCTGGACCCCATCAGCAGCAGCACCTGACTCTGAGGGATTTCGAGTTCCTCGGCGTGATAGGCGTGGGTTACTTCCTTGTACGCGACGGCAATCGTGGCCCACATCACCACCGAAACCACCGTCAGCATCAGGAACGACCGGGCGTCGTGGATGGTGTCCAGACCTCCGCGAAATTCTCGAATCCGCAGCGCAACTCGATGTCCGAGGTTAGCCGCCAGATGAGAAAACCGGCGTTCCACCCAGCTGGCCAGCGCTTCTCCGCTCCGGCTCACGGCGATAGCGCCGATGGTCAAACCCGCCGACAAGGCCAGGAAAATCAGGCCGGCCTCTTGAAAGCTTCTGTGATATGCGAGCCTTTTCGGCGCAGTTGCGAGAAAGGCCGCCAGCACCAGCAGGATGGTGAAGGCGCCGATATCGAAGATGCGTTCCACCGCCCACACGGCGAGTTGTGAAGAAAACGTCAAATTCTCCCGCCGGGCGATGAGATACGGTCGAATCAGTTCTCCAGGCCGTCCCAGCAGCGCTAGGCCCGTAAAACCAATCAGCGTCGGCGCAATCAGCTTCCAGGTCGAAGCTTGCGGACGCACCGGGCGCAGAAAGATCTTCCAGCGCAGGGCTCGCATCCCGTACGCCAGAAAAACCAGGGCCACGGCATGGAAGATGTGGAATATATGTGGGGGTTTGGCTAGTTTCGCGCCTTGGGACCAAAAGGTCGCCCAATCGAAGTTTCGCCAGGTGCGGAATTGCATGTAGACCAGCACCGCGAATAGGGCCAGCGCCAGCACATACAAAAGAATGCGTTTTCTATCCATTTTTCAGGGGAGGATCCAGCCCACCGGTGTGGCGCCCGGCAAGCTACTCATGCAATGGTAGCCGATCCAAGGTAAATGACGAGGAGGCGGGGGTCAACGCCACGTTGGGTTGTAGCAGCGATATTGAAGGCTTCAGCGCGGAGCCTGCGATGCGATGTCAGGAAGGGCAGCTTGCTTCACCATCGCGGGCTGTTGGGGTGGCTTCTTGTTCCGGCTGGCCTGCTTGGTGGCTGCTGCTGCGGCTTTGCGCTGGGCAATTTTCTTGCGATTGAAGTCGCGAACGATCCGTGCCACGTACGCTCGGGTCTCGTAATAAGGCGGCACCCCGCGATATTGTTCCACGCGTCCCGGCCCGGCGTTATAAGCGGCCAGGGCCTTGACCAGATCGAAGTTGTATCGTTGCAGCAACTCGCTCAGATAGCGCGTCCCTCCCTCCACGTTCGCGCGCGGGTCGAAAGGATTGGAGACCCCCAGCTTCGAGGCGGTTTGCGGCATCAGTTGCATGAGCCCCCGCGCTCCCTTGGGCGAGACCGCGCGCGGATTGAACCCGCTCTCAGCATGGATCACGCTGTTGATGAGATCGGGATCGAGATGGTGCCGGTCGCTGATCGTGTTGATGACCTCATTCAGACTCTGCGGCTTTACCGGTGGAGCCACAGAAAGGGGCGGCAACTGATCCTTCTCAAACCGTTCGATCTGGCCGGTAGCAATGTCGACATAACCGGTTCTGTCGGCGCCCAAATACAGACGAGTGACGGATCCGACCGTCTCACGCCGCTCATGGCGGATGGAGAAACCGTTGTGCAGAATGGCCAGATCGGCGCCCAAAGCAGGAAAGGCAAGAAGCAACAGTCCCAGCGCACTTGCGAATTTTTTCAGTCGGTCCATACTTCAGTTCGCTGCACCGGCCCGTACCGTAGCGCCGGCGTCTCGCCGGCTGTCCCGAGGGCATCTTGCCCTCGGCGGTGGGGGCGGGACGCCCCCACGACAGCCGCCGGGACGGCGGCGCTACTAAGAATCCGTGCCTAATACTTGCTCAATCGCTGCCGCCACGCCGCTTTGGTCATTCGGCAAAGTTACAGCCCAGCCGTCCCGGCGCAACTCCTCGGCCGCGTTTCCCATGATAAACGGCACCCCGGCGAAGGCAAGCATTTCTATGTCGTTGTAGTTGTCACCAATGGCCATGACCTGTTCGCGGGGGATGCTGCGGTAATTGGCCCATCGTTCCAGCGCATGACCCTTGGAGCATCCCTGGTTGAGCACATCCACAATCGACAAATCGCGGACCGCGTACTCGGTGCGAAGCACAGTAATGTCGCTTTCGAGGTTACTGGCCCCCAACGTCCCTAACGCCTGGTGCATCCGCGCGATCGGGCCACAAAACATGGCTTGCACCGGATCGCTGGTGAGCGAATTCTCAATCGGAATGACGAAGTCGATATATTGCATGTTTTTTTCCAGCCAGCGCTGGATGCTCACATTCAATTCGTTCATGTGTTCGAGAACGATCGCGCCTTTGGCTTCCGTATCGAAAGTCAGCACTGTGTTTCCGCGAAATTCCCGCATGTTGGCGCAGAGTCTGCGGCAGGTTTCCGCCGGGAGCATGTCACGATGGAAGGTCTCGCCGGCAAGGGATCGCGTGATCGCACCGTTCGAACTGATGACCCACAGGTCGAAGCCAAGCTGCCTCACAATCGGCAGCGCAAACGTGTGGCGCCGCCCGGTGACCACGAGCACTTCGACGCCTGCGGCATGCGTGCGCCGCAACGCCGCCATATCAGCCGGCGAGACTTGAAATTCAGGATTCAGCAGGGTGCCGTCAATATCCACGGCCAGCATGCGGATAGGAGGTTTCACTGAGCCGATTTTAGCATCCCGGATCAGGCTGAACTTGGCGGTTAAGGCCCGGCTTGTCAGAACCCGGTGACCCGAACCCGCCGCGTACTATACTGCTGCATCGACGCATGGGATCGCTACTATTTTTCGCTTTTTCATGGTGGGGCATTCTGTTGCAGGCGTTCGCGATCATTCATTTTATCCGTCGCCGCCCTGACACATTCTGGTTGTGGATCATCCTCATCGGCGGCTGGCTCGGAGCCCTGGTCTACATCGCCGTTGAAGCGGTTCCGGACGCCGGTCTGTTGCGCCAGTCGTTCAAGGTCTTCCCCCGGCGCAGGCGCATCCGCGAACTGGAGGCCGCCATCCTGGATAACCCTTCCGCGGGCAATTATGAGGAACTCGCCGACCTTTACCTGGAAGAAGGGCAGTTCGCGCGGGCGCGCCAAGGCTACGACAAGGCGATCTCCTCTCGCACCGACTCACCCGATCCGTTCTACCGTCGCGGCGTGGCCGCCATCCACATGGCCGATTTCGCGGCCGCAGTGCCGGACCTGGAACGAGTCGTGTCGACTGATTCCACCTACGACTTTCATGGCGCAGCGGGACTGCTGGCCCACGCCTACGCCAACACGGGCCAGACGGATCGGGCCCAGGCGCTGTTCCAGCAGGTCACCAAGATTTCCACATCGTCGGAAATGTACTACAACTACGCTTGCTTCCTCGCTTCCCAGCAACGCAATGCGGAAGCGCGCGACTGGGCGCAGCAGATCCTGGCCAAGAAACCCACCATGCCAGGATACCTGCGACGTCGCGAGCGACCATGGTTCCGCAAAGCGAATGCATTGTTAAACCGCCTGCCCACCTAGATAGAGGCTACTGAGAACCGAGAACTGAGAGCTGAAAACTGCAAATGCTAAACTCCCCAAGTGTCCCGCATCGCCTACATCGAGTGCACCAAATGTGGTGCACA
>JBGQIG010000294.1:0-4350 GCA_041498365.1 Terriglobia bacterium
CGCTGCCACTAGCACGATGTCGGCATTCTTGGGATCGACGATCAGCTTGCCGATAGCCCGGCTGTCGCGCAAGCCCACGTTCTTCCAGGTCTTGCCACCGTCCAGTGTTTTGTAAACGCCATCGCCATGCGAGATGTTGCCGCGAATGCAAGCCTCGCCTGTGCCCACGTAAACAATATTGGGATTCGAAGGCGCGACCGCAAGGCTTCCGATGGAAGAGGTTCCCTGCTTGTCAAATACTGAAGTCCAGGTAACCGCGCCATCCGTGGTTTTCCAGACTCCGCCACCCGTCGCGCCGAAATAATAGGTCGTGGGATCGCCCGCGATCCCCGCTGCGGTAAGGGAACGTCCGCCACGAAATGGGCCGATGACGCGGTACTTCATTCCCTTGAAGAGTGAGCCTTCATTTGCCGAGGAGGCAGTGGCGGTACTCTGGGCCGGCGGGGGCTGCTCGGACGTTTTCCGTTCTCGTTCTGACTTGGTTTGCGCCAGGAGTCCCGCGGTGCTCACCAGCACTATGAACAACCACACCATTTTCCCTGCCATCCGCGTTATCTGAATCATTTGTTTCATCTCCCGAAGCATGATTGCGAAACTGTTATCTTAATTGTTAATCGCGCCGAGGGAAAGAGACGGGCAGGTCAGCTAGTCGCTCCGTTTGAACAATCGCCCACACCGGCATCACGAATCAAATGCAGACATTCAACTGTGCTTGTTGCGCAATAGTGTCTTTCGGGCCGCTTCTAGTTCCTTTAGTCTCTTTGGATCTACTTTGGGATATGACAGTTCGAGATCCTCGAGCGTGTCAACGATCGCGGCCGCCACGACCAGGCGCGTGAACCATTTGTTGTCGGCGGGAATGACAAACCACGGCGCGTGTGGCGTCGCCGTGTTGGCGATCATGTCCTCGTAGGCGTTCATATACTCGTCCCAGTGTTCGCGCTCGTGCAGGTCGGCGGCAGAAAACTTCCAATTCTTTTCCGGCTGCTGCAGGCGGTCCAGGAAGCGCCTCTTCTGCTCCTTCCTGGACACGTTGAGAAAGAATTTACGAATCACAAAACCGTTGCGCGAAAGATAACGCTCCCAGGCACGGATATCTTCGAAGCGCTCCTCCCATATATTCTTGCTGGTCAAAGCCGGCGGCATTCTTTCGTTCGCCAGCAGCTCCGGGTGAACACGCACGACAAGCACTTCTTCATAGTAAGAGCGGTTGAAAATTCCGATGCGGCCGCGCTCGGGCAGGCACTTCATGTTGCGCCACAGGTAGTCGTGGTCCAGTTCTTCGGCGGACGGAGTCTTGAACGAGTAGACTTGGCACCCCTGGGGATTCACGCCGGACATCACGTGCTTGATGACTCCGTCTTTTCCGGCGGCATCCATGGCCTGGAAGATCAGAAGCAAGCCCCAGCGGTCCTGAGCGTAGAGCATGTCCTGGAGTTCGGCCATGCGCGCCACACCCTTCACCAGCAGTTCCTCGGCATGCTCCTGCGAGTGGAGCTTATTGGTGTCGGCGGGATCGTAGTCCTTGAGACGAAACTTCTTACCTTTGTCCACTCGATTGGGCGTGGAGAACTTCCTGGCCCAACTCATCCCAGGCCTCCTGGCTGAAACCGTTGTCCGGTAACTGCAAAAAACCAGAATTATTTCTTGACCAGCCGTCTTAACGCTTGCACATTTCTGCGATCATCTCCGGGCTCGTCGATGGGCGTTTCGGCGATGAAGGCTGCATGGGCCAGACGCGAGTCATTCAGCAGACGACGGAATGGCGCCAGTCCGATGGTTCCCTGGCCGATGTGCTGGTGACGATCGAGTCTTGATCCGCAGGCGGCTTTCGCATCGTTACAGTGCCACACCCGAACATTCTTCAGGCCGACCGTCTCGTCCAAGCGCTTCAGTGTATCCTGCATCCCCTGCTCGCTCACAATGTCGTAACCCGCGACGTGAGTGTGGCAAGTATCAATGCAGGCAGCGATTGGAACCAGGTGGCGCAAGTATTCCAGGACCTCGGCCACTTGTTCGAACCTTCCACCAAGTGAGTACTCCGCTCCGGCGGTGTTTTCAATCAGGATCATGAAGCCAGTCTTGGCTAAGTCCAACCCCTGGGCAGCGACAGCAATTGCGGCCGCGGTGCGCATCAGCCCCTGCTCCCGGTCAGATCCGCGAAACGATCCCGGATGCAATACCAGATATTCTGCGCCCAAAGCCAATGCGCGGTCGATTTCCCCACGGAACGCCTCGATCGATTTCTTCAGAAACTGTTCGTTCATGCTGGCTAGGTTCACCAGATAATTGGTGTGAATCACGAGTGGCTTCAGATCATACTTTTCCCGCAACCGTTTCATCTCATCGCACTGCGGGCGGCCCAGTTCATAGGGAGCCCACTGGCGCGGGCTGGAAGAGAAGATCTGAAATGTGTTGCAACCCAGCCGATAGGCTCGTTCGGCCGCATTCTGCACCCCGCCCGCGATTGAGGTATGAATCCCAACACGCCGGGACGTTGGGCGAAGCGGCGCTTTCCGTGGAGGCAGTCTGAGAATGTCCTGTTCGTTTGCGATGGAACGAGGCACGGGAAAAGTATAGCCAGAGGAATGAGCGCCGTGTGTTCTGCATAGAGCAACCTCCGGCATGGCGTCATCCTGAAGGACTTTAGTCCTGAAGGATCTAGCGCGCGCAATCACAATTGCCGGACCTCGGTGCACACCCGATTCACGCCAGATCCTTCACGGCCTGAAGGCCGTTCAGGATGACGCCATTGCGATTGAGGAGAAAAATTCCGACCTGACCCACTACCCAAATCCCCGCCGTTTGCCGCCACTCGTCCACAAACGATAGACTTGGTAGTCCCGAGGTGGGTCATGTTAGTTGTCATGAAGGCGCAGGCCACGGAAGAGCAGGTGCGCGCCGTTTGTCAGAAAATCGAGGAATTGGGATACCGCGCCCACGCTATGCCCGGGGCACAGCGAACCGCCATTGGCATTACCGGAAATCGGGGCGAAGTCGAACCGGGCACGCTGGACGAGATGCCAGGAGTGCAGGAACTGATCCGCGTCAGCAAGCCCTATAAGCTGGTCAGCCGCGACTTCAGGCCAGAAAATACTGTCATTACCTTTCCCCACACCGACGCCACCTTTGGAGGTCCCGGAATAGCCGTCATTGCCGGACCCTGCGCCATTGAAAGCCGCGAACAGGCCATGACGGTGGCGGAGCAGGTTTGCCGTGCTGGTGCGCAATTTTTTCGCGGAGGCGCCTACAAGCCGCGCACCTCACCCTATTCTTTCCAGGGCATGGGCGAGGCCGGCCTGCAGATCATGGCCGAGATCCGGGAAAAATTCGGCATGAAGATTGTGACCGAAGCCATCGACAACGAATCACTGGAACTGGTGGAGAAGTACGCCGACGTGATCCAGATCGGCGCCCGTAACATGCAGAATTTCTCCTTGCTCAAACGGGCGGGACGGGCCCGTAAGCCGGTATTGCTCAAACGCGGCATGTCGGCGACGCTCGAAGAATTCCTGATGGCGGCCGAGTACGTGATGAGCGAAGGCAACTACCAGGTCATCCTGTGTGAGCGTGGGGTACGGACTTTCGCCGATCACACCCGCAACACGCTCGACCTCAGCATTGTGCCCGCGGTGCAAAGGCTCAGTCATCTGCCCATTGTGGTAGATCCCAGCCACGGCACCGGAAAACGCAACAAGGTCACACCGCTTTCGCGGGCTGCCATTGCCGTGGGCGCGGATGGACTGATCGTCGAAGTGCACCACGAGCCAGACCGGGCGTTGTCCGATGGCATACAGTCGCTCTACCCCGAGCAGTTCGATGAGCTGATGACGCAGGTGCGGCAGATCGCGCCGGTGGTGGGGAGGATGGTGCCGGCCATCGGCACCCATGCGCCCACCACCAAACCGCTGTCGGACCGGCCGGGAATTGCATCTTCCATCAGTCCACTAGCTTGAGAAAATTTCTTCTCCTCGTTGTCACACTCCTGATTGTTGCCGCGCTTGGATGGTGGTACTTCCATGAGCGTCAGCTGCCCGGCTATGGCCCCGCCTCTCGCGAGTATGCCTACGTTACCAACGGCAAGAGCAATACCGTCTCAGTTATTGATCTGCGCACCTTTCAGCCCGCAAAGACCATTCGAGTCGGCAGCGAGCCCGCCGGGATCGCCGCCAACAGCAAGAAAAACGAAATCTATGCCGTCAATACACAGTCGAACAGCATCAGCGTGATTGACGCGGAACGTAATGAAGTGGTGGCGACGATAGGCGTGCACGCCAGCCCGTACTTCATCGATGTGTCTGAGGACGGCAGACGCGCCTACGTGGCAAATTCGAGATCGGCGAACGTCTC
>JBGQIG010000295.1:0-4299 GCA_041498365.1 Terriglobia bacterium
ATTTCCTTGCGCAGCACAAGGGCCTTCGTGCTGCAAGCACCTAGTAGCATCGGGATTGTTGGCGCGAGGCAACTCGGCGTCGGTAACAAAACAAAAGCCCCGTGTCATCACTCCGGGGCTGCTGGCGTTCCACCAGCGGTACTTCGGACACCGCTTGCCAAACCAACTCTATGCTCGGCCAGCCAGAACTCGCTGTCAAGACTTAATTATGGTGAGCCGCGCGCGGAGGGCGGCGGAGTCGAACCGCAGTGGCTGATGAGCCGCTCACCGGTTTGGCAAACCGAGTCCAGTACCCACTGGCAACACCCTCCAGACAGCGGCCGTCGAGCTAAGCTTAGTATCCGCAAGCGCCGGATGATGTGATTTCCAAGCATTCGCATGGGGACGAGACCCAAATCGGGAATAGGCGAGAGAATCCTTCAACGAATGTTTGTTTGAGCACAGCGTGGAACCTATTTGGCCGCTTCGACGGCAGTCTTCCAGTACGCCTGGTGGCCGAGGTAGTCATCGTCGGCCAGATTCGCGATGATCAGCCGCTTCAGCGCCAGCGGATCCAGCGTGCCCTGGCTCTTGTAGACGACCGTGCCGTCAGGCCTAATCAGCAAAGTGTAAGGAACCGCCGCACTCCAGTCCGGATCGAACGCCGCCAGCAGGGAATAGATGTCGGTCGAACCCATAATCAGATTGGTAGAGGTCGCGTGTTCGTTCACCAGCGCCTTCAACACACCCGGTTTCTCATCGGGATAATTGATGCTGACCGTCACCAGGTCAAACGCCCGATGTCCGTACATCCGGTACATGGTTTCAAATTCGGGCAATTCTTTCCGGCAGGGGGCGCACCAGGTAGCCCAGAAGGCGACCAGCAGGAGCTTGCCGGTGGAGTTCTTGCGCAGCGCCTTGAGATCGTCTGCGCCAGCGGGTTTGAGGTTCACTGGCCGCTTTTCAATCTCTGCCATCTCAGCGCGGCGGCCTTCTTCTTTGTACAGCCATTTGGTGGAGCAGCCAATCGAAGGAGTTTTCGCAACCGGCACGGGCGTTCCGGCCAGGAGAGCGTCGATCGCATCTCGCGCATCACGCCGCGTGACGAGCGGCTCGCGCATGTTGTTGTCCACCCGGCCCTGGTAGCGAAGCTTCCGGTCGCCGTCAAGAATGAAAAGGTGGGGTGTGGCGGCCGGACCATAAGCAGTGGAGACCTTCTGGGTTTCGCCATCGTACAAATAGGGAAAGTTGAAGTGCCGGTAGTCGGAGCGGATTTTCATCTCCGCAAACGAGTCGCTCACATCGGTGTAACCCATCTCGTCGAGGCGGACTGCGTCGGGATTGTTGGGCTCGATCGCCACTACCGCCACGCTCTTACTCCCGTAGTCCTCGGCGATCTGTTTGATTCGCGTCTCGTACAGTTGCGAGGTAGGGCAGTGATTGCAGATAAAGGCGATCACCAGCACCTTGCTGGCCGCGTAGTCCTTTAGACAATGAGTCTTGTCATCCACTCCGGGCAGGCAAAAGTCCGGTGCCGGCGCCCCAACTTCAAGAATGGGATGAGTGTTTTCTTCGCCCGCGTGGGATGCTACCGGTGCGAACAGCAAGATCGCGAAAGACATGCCGAGCAGCAGAAGAGACCGCCGGTCATGGCCCAACTCCGAATTTCGACACCATCGGCTGCTTCTCGATGAGAGCATCGTAACCCGCCCCATGGTCTTCCCCTCAGTAAGCTTTTTACAAACCCCTCAACCCTCCGGTCCTGGGCATGCCCGGGGCAGCGGCTGGCAGCGTCGTTTCAGCGCCTATCTTAATCGCTTCGCCCTGTGGTAGGTTTGAAAAGTTTTCGCTGGATACCTTTTGCGCGAAAGGGCCTCTGCGATGAAAGCCGTCCGCATTCACGAATTCGGTGGGCCGGAAGTTCTGCGTTATGAAGAGGTACCCGATCCGAAACCGCGTAAGGATCAGGTGCTGGTCCGGGTGAAAGCCTGCGCCATGAATCATCTCGATCTTTGGGTTCGCCAAGGCCTGCCCGGAGTGAACCTGCCCCACATTCTGGGTAGCGACGTTGCAGGCGAAATTGTCGAGGTGGGCGAGTATGTCACCGGCTTCAAGCCGGGACAACGAGTTTTGCTGGCGCCGATGCACTTCTGCAATCACTGCGCGAAGTGTGTGGCCGGACTGCAGAATCAGTGCCTAGGGTTCACCGTACTGGGCAATCGCGTAGATGGCGGAAATTGTGAGCTGATTGCCGCACCCGCCGTGAATGTCATTCCAATTCCTGATCACCTCGATTTCAACCAGGCCGCCAGCGTGCCTCTGGTGTTCTTGACTGCCTGGCACATGCTGGTGGGCCGCGCCGGAATTCGTCCGGGACAGACGGTGCTGGTGCTTGGCGCCAGCTCTGGCGTTGGCATCGCTGCCATTCAGGTCGCCAAACTGTTTCACGCGCGCGTGATCACAACTGCGGGAGACGAAAAGAAACTGGAGAAGGCACGCGGGTTGGGAGCGGACCACGGCATCGACCACTACCAGCAGAAAATCTCCGAAGAAGTAAAGAAGCTGACCAATAAGGAAGGTGTAGATATCGTCATCGAGCACGTCGGCGCCGCCACCTGGGAGGAGAGTATGAAGTGCCTCAAGCCTGCCGGCACCCTGGTAACCTGCGGCGCCACCACCGGGCCCAACGCCAGCTTCGATTTGCGCTTCCTGTATTCGAGGCAGCTCTCGCTGCTGGGTTCCTACATGGGCACAATGGGCGAATTGTATGACGTGCTGGGCCATGTCTTCGCCGGACGCTTGAAGCCGGTCGTAGACCACACCTTCCCTCTGAAAGACATTCGCGCCGCTCATGAGTACATGGAAAAGAGCCAGATGTTCGGTAAGGTTGTGCTCGATTGCTCTCGTTGATTTAGAGTCTGCTGAGTTGCCTTCCCTAGGCCGCTGTAGTGAAAAGTCCGCGGACCCTCCGCCAATTCAAAGCCTAAGCCAACACTGGCACTCTGTAGTCTTTACGTCAGCCAACCTTTCAGCTAGACTCCAGCCGCATCAATTCACGGAGGTGAATCGTTATGAAACAAAACAGTCGATTCGCAGTTGTGGCACTCTGTCTCTCACTACTGTCGGTCGCCTCGGCAGTCGCACAAGACCAATACACCGAGGGAGGAGTCACCCGCGTTACCCTGGTCCAGATATTGCCCGGACATTTCAACGCGTTCATGGACGACCTGAAAACCAACATCAAACCGATCTGGGAGGCGCAACAGAAAGCGGGGCTGATCGAAAGTTATGGCCTCTTCCTCAACACCACGAAAGCCAACCCCGATGACTGGGACATTGGTTTCAGTCTCAGCTATAAGAACTTCGCAGCCCTCGATGGGCTAGCACAGAAGGTTCTTGATCTCCGTATGAAACAATACGGCGACAAGAGTAAGGAGCAGCAGGTGATCGACAAGCGCGTACAAAACGTGCGAGTGGTCACCAGTGTCCTGACTCGCGAAATCACGCTGAAGTAGCTGGACAGCCACCCGGCGGCGTTTCTGTTCTCGAAGAAACGCCGCACGACCGGCTGCATGTCTGTTTTACATGCCTGTTTCGGACAGCAGACTCTCAGGCCAGCGCCTTGCGCCTTCCACCAGCACTTGTTACCTCCCCACATTGCAGCTTGTACCACCGTAACTTTCGCCAAACCAGCGCAGTGGAATACTTTCGAAATTACCAGGCCGCAGTGTGTGCGGGGACCAACCCGGCACTTCGGTTCGAAAGTTGGGATGGATGGACCAACAACAACCAAATCGGCGCCGCTGGCAACGTTACCCGTTTGACGCTTCGGTTCGGGTGGTCGTCGATCATTCAAGCGACAAGACCATCGTCCATGGCCGCGGTGTGCGCATGAGCGAAGGCGGAATCTGCCTGTTCGCAGCAGCTAATCTGCCGGTGGGAAGTCACATCAACGTTGAATTTAAGAACCCCCGTACCAAGGAGCCGGTTCGAGTTCGCGGAAAAGTCCGCAACCGGAGCGTCTACTTGTATGGGGTCGAATTTCTCCACGACGAATTCCAAGCCCAGCAACAGCTCGCGCGCTTGAGCGCCGAGTTCCGCGGTGGAAACCGTCTCCCTTCCAACTAGAACCCGTGCTTGACCTGCGTCGGGCGCCGGGAGCGTCCTTGACACGTTCTGCCAAATCAACCAGTATTGTGCGCACCACGTACGGTGAGGTGGGGCGTGTGGAGAAGTGCCAAGAGGCTCGCTCTGGGGTTTGTTCTCATCTTCTTTACCTCCGGCATCCTGCTCCTTTCCGATCTTGACCGCAGAAAGCCG
>JBGQIG010000296.1:0-4282 GCA_041498365.1 Terriglobia bacterium
CACGAAGGCCGCGGGAAAGACCTCGCTCAAAGGCCGGGTCAGCGCCTGCCAGCGGGGCAACGCGTACATGACCTCCATCTGCGAGTTCCAGGATTCGATCCGGTCGGCCAGATCCACCGCCATTACGCCCACGTTGATGGACTCCACGATGTTTTCGTTGAAGTCCTTCAGGCGTTCGTATTGCGCCACCTTCTGTTCGAGCGAAGCGTACAAACGGGCATTCTGGATGGCGATTCCGATGTATCCGGCGAGAGTCTCCAGCAGTTCCACGTCTTCGCTGGTAAGGAAATCGCCCTCTACGGTCTTGCCCAAGCCCAGAAAGGCAATGGTCCGTTGCTGGGCTCGGCAGGGAATGTAGTAGTTCAGATCCAGCTTGGCGATCGTCTGCTGGGCGCTGGCGGTCTCGCGCGGCACCTGGTGCACGTTCTCCAGGAAAAGGTGTCCCGCCTCGGTCTCCGGCCGAGGGGCGCTGAGGAAGGTCAGGTCCAGCCCGCTGGTCTGGTTCATGCCGAAGGACTTGGCCAGCACGAACTGCGGCGGCTCACCCGCTGAAAGGAAAATCGCCATGCGATCCACCAGCAACGTGCGCGACAGGCGATCCACCACCGAACTTAGCATCCTGTCGAGATCGGTTTCAGAGCTGAGTTCGCGGCCAAACTCGATCAGCGTCTTACGGTAGTCATAGCGGGTGCGATAGAAAAACTGGTCCATCCGCTCCTGAATCCACTTGCGGACCGGATCGAACAGCAGCGCCGTGACCACCATCGCCAGAATCAACCCGGCGGGTCCGGATCTGGGCACCTGGGTGTGGACCAGTTCGGCCACCCCGGCTACCACGGCGAAGTAGAGGCCCACAATTGCGGCCGCCGCCAGCGTGTACACCATGCCGCGCTTGAAAATCAGGTCTACGTCCATCAGCCGGTAGCGGAAGATGGCATAGCCGAAGGTCAGGGGCAGCAGGCCCAATGACAGGACGGAAACCTTCATGGCTGCGGTCGGCATCGCGCCCGTCAGGTACGGGATCACGTAGAAGAGCGTGAACGGAGCGATGGCCAGGATGGTGCCGCGCGTTACCCACTTGAGCTGCTGCCGGAGGATCGGAGTGCCGGCTTGTCGGCAGCTGTCCCATAGCACGATTGCCGCTACGACAAAGAACAGGGCCAGGTAGCCCATCTGCAGCCGGTCCACGTCCCAGCGCAGCCGCTCACTGGCCTTCAGCACTCTGAGCGTGAGGACGTGGAGTCCCAAAAGCAATAGCCCAGGCGCATAAATTGCCAGGATTATCCAGCGATGTTTGCGGACAAAGTTGCGCTTCTCCGGGAAGGTCAAGACGAAATGCAGAAATAAGGCAGGCTGAAGCAGCCAGGCCACGACGTTGCCCCAGTAAATCGTCCAGTCAAACTCGTTAAGTTTTCCGGTGAACTTGAAGGCGTAAAAAACGAACGAGACCAAACAAAAAATGTAGAAATGCGTCGAACTCGGCGCGGTCCAGCGGCGCAGCAGAACGTAAAGCCCGATGCCCAGATAGATCAAGGCGATGAAGCGAAGCCAGTAGTTCAGGGATCGCTCTGCCGGGGCCAGGATGACGGTGGTATCCAGCGGGACCGACTGCCGGACCAGAGAGTAGGTTGTCTTCGACCATGCGCCCGCCCGATAGATCAGTCGCACTCGGGTGGCAGAGTCCTTCACTTCGTGCTGGTTGATCGCAGTCAGGCGATCACCGACCCGGATACCCGCCTTCTCTGCCGGGCCGTTCGCTTCCACCCGGTCGGCCACCAGGCCGCCACCGGCGCCGGAATGTTCCACCCACCAGGCGCCGTCAGAGGGAATCTGGAACTCGGGTTCCTTCTGGAAATTGATCCAGGCCAGAACCACCGCCGCCGTAGTCAGGAGAATGAGCAGGCCGGCAGTAAAGCGAATTTGGAAGTCCCGGTTCATGGACCGCAAGGGCTCCTGGCTCAGCGCGGGGGAATGACTCGAACGAGGGTTATGCACGTCAGGTGCCACGGCAGAGCGCAAGGGAGAACCTCTAACCTACTTCAAAGAAAAGACTTCGTTAATTATA
This sequence comes from Terriglobia bacterium, assembly GCA_041498365.1. Classification (GTDB taxonomy): domain Bacteria; phylum Acidobacteriota; class Terriglobia; order Terriglobales; family Acidobacteriaceae; genus JAIQFF01. The sequence goes on from JBGQIG010000296.1 coordinate 2,066, forward strand.
GGAGCGCTATAAGAGTAAAGCTATGTTTTTTGGAAGTCTTCTGTGGCGTTTGGTAACTCTATGTAAGGAAAAGCTTAGGCATTCGTTTCTGAGGCTGATTCCGGGGAGTTTCGTGTCACGCCGGAAGTCCGAAGTCGTTGGGGCTGTGGGCAATGCTTTGCGGCCTTTGCGTTCACTTTGCGAACTTTGCGGTCAAAGTCTTTAACCGCAAAGGCCGCCAAGGATCTCGCCAAGGACGCAAAGCAATTCACCTGTCAAACTGGACGACCGCCAGAGTCCGACTCCGTTAGAATCTTCTCATCCCCATGACCTACACCGACGAGATCATCGAGCGTGAGCGCCGTTTTCTGCTAGCCACCTACAACCGCTATCCCATCGCTCTCGAGCGCGGCAAGGGGGTGTTTGTGTACGACCACGAAGGCAATCGCTATCTGGATTTCGTGGCTGGACTTGGGGTGAACGCTCTCGGCCATGCCCATCCCGGCATAGTGAAAGTGATTCGTGAGCAGGCTGCCCGTGCGATCCACTTTTCCAATCTTTACTACAACGAGTTCCAGGGACGCCTGGCCGAGAAACTCTGCCAACTCTCGGGCCTGCATCGGGCTTTTTTCTCCAACAGCGGCACCGAGGCTATCGAAGGCTCGATCAAACTGGCCCGGCTGGCGGGGCACCGGGTGGGAGGCGAGGCCAAGAGTCGACTGGTGGCTCTCGAAGGCTCGTATCACGGACGAACTTTCGGGGCTATGTCGCTCACGGGTCAGGACAAATATCGCAAGGGCTTTGAACCGCTGCTCGAAGACGTAAAGTTTGTCCCCCGCAACGACCTCGACGGATTGCGCGCCGCCATTGACGAGCGCACTTGTGCCATCGTGCTGGAGCCCATCTTCGGCGAGGGCGGCATCTATGAATGTTCGACGGACTTTCTCCAGGAATGCCGCGCCCTGGCCGACCGCCATCGCGCGGCGCTGATCTTCGACGAAATCCAATGCGGACTGGGCCGTACCGGCAACATTTTCGCCTTCCAGACCTTCGGTGTGATCCCAGACATCGTCGCCGTCGCGAAACCGATTGCGGCCGGTCTGCCACTGGGTGCATTTCTGGCGAAGGAAGAATTCGCTTCGGCGATTTCCGCCGGACAACACGGGACCACATTTGGGGGAGGTCCCCTGGCCTGTCGTGTCGCGCTCGAATATCTCGCGATTCTCGAAGAAGAAAACCTGCTGGAAAATGTAGCTCGCGTGGGTGCTTACTTACAGGAACAGTTGAAGTCGCTGGCCGGGCGGAACGCGGTGGCGCAGGAAGTCCGCGGTCGCGGCCTGATTCAAGGTGTGCAGCTTGCGGTTCCGGCGCGTCCCATCGTCGAGCAGGCGCTGGCCGAAGGGGTGCTCTTCAACAGCACCCAGGACAGGGTGCTGCGTTTCCTGCCTCCGTTCCTGTTGCAGGAAAAGCATGTGGACAAAGGCATGCGTGTGCTGAAGAAATTATTGCGGAAGAAGCGGTCGCAACAATGATTCCGGACTAAGTGGCGACACGCCTTCAGGCGTCAGCTCGAGCGCAACTGCGACAGTCCAAAAAGAGGGGAGCCGAGGCTCCCCTTACCGAAGCAAAAGAGGCGATACCAATTACATAGAGGATTGCAGCCATTGCGGAGTTGTCCGCAAGCGAAAAGAAACCAAGTTGAAAGAGACATCAGAGGAAGAAACCAAGCCAAGAGCTTCACCGCTGGTGGAGGAACGCTGGTCCGTCCTCGACGGCTACCGCATGCGTTATCTGCACAGCGGTTCCGGCCCGGCCTTGCTGCTGGTTCATGGACTGCTGGGATATTCCTTTTCCTGGCGCTACGCCCTGCCGGTTCTGGCGGAGAAAGCCACGGTGTACGCGGTTGATCAACTGGGCGCGGGCTTTTCAGATCGGCCTTCAAACCTGAAGTGCGGCCTGGGGGCTTCCGCAGAACGCCTGCTGCGCTTTCTCGACGCGGTGGGCGTCAATTCTTATGATCTGCTGGGCACGTCGCACGGCGGCGCAGTAGCCATGATGGCGGCGTCCCTGGCGCCGGAGCGGGTACGCAGCCTGATTCTGGTCGCCCCCGTGAACCCGTGGTCGGCCCACGGCAGGCGGCTGGCCCCTTTTCTGAGTACCCCGCCGATTTCCTGGCTCCTACTAGGTTTCGCGCCCCGCCTGGAAGTGGCACATGAACGGTTCCTGCGACGTCTTTAC
>JBGQIG010000297.1:0-4275 GCA_041498365.1 Terriglobia bacterium
AATGTCCGCAGGATCGGCAATCGAGGAAGCTGCTCGTGCTGCCATCTCCAATCGAGGCGGATACGGTGGCGATGGCGGCGACTACGGTTTAGGTCAGGGCAAGCAACCCGGGGAGGCGATCGGGCCGCTGGATGTTCTCAGCGACACCATGGGTGTGGATGTCGGTCCCTACCTGGCCCGCGTGCTGCACGATGTGCGAGAAAACTGGTATCGCATCATTCCTGAGTCAGCCCGGGCGCCACTGATGAAAAGAGGGAAAGTTTCGATTGAGTTCGCTATCCTGAAAGACGGCCAGGTGGCGGGGTTGCGGATCGTCAGCCCCTCGGGCGATGTCGCACTGGATCGCGCAGCCTACGGCGGAATCACAGCATCCAAGCCTTTTCCTCCGCTACCCAGCGAGTTCGGCGGGGAATATCTCGCTTTACGCTTCCACTTTTATTACAACCCGGACAGGTCGGATCTGCAGTAGTTCTAATGCCGTCGTTGGCCGTTCGTCGTCGGTCGTTGGCCAAAAGCCAACCCCTCCTGCGCTAGACCCGGCCCGTGATACTTTGTGAACGACCAACGACCAAAGACCAACGACCACAATCTATGACTAAGATTTTTCCAGACGAATCGAGCCGTCTCCAGTGTGAATGGTCAGCAGGTTCCCGCCGCCGTTAAGCCTGCCGCGAACAATATTTTGTCCCAGTCGCCCTTCCACGCTGACGGGGATGTCTAGACTGATCTGGCCGTCGCCGGTATGTAGGTCCACATCGGCAGCAAAAGTTTCCGGTAGTTGCAACGTGATACTTCCGTCCCCGGTGTGAAGGTCCCAGCTTGAGCCGATAGTCGAACCGGGCAATGCGCGCGCTTCGATGCGCCCGTCGCTACTGCTGAGTTGGAGCGAGTCGAATCGGCCCTCAACCTTGATGCGGCCGTCGCTTGCGTGGGCCTTCAGGGACCCATCCACACCATCAATTTCCTGGTGGCCATCGCTCGTTTGCAGGTCCATATCGCCCTTGAAGTTGCTGAGCCGGATGGAACCATCGCCGGTTCGCAGATTCACGTGCCCTTCACGGGGCATGTGGACCTCAACATCCACGCGGTGGTCCTTGGTGTGGAAACAGACAATGCAGACGGTGTGGGGCAGACGAACTTCCAGTTCCACGGAGTCCCCGGCCTGACGGTCCGTCACTTTGACGCCGCCTTCGCCGATCTTCCAGCCTTCAGTCGTGACCCGGGCTTCGATCGTATTCTGGTCCCAGGTATCTACGCGAATGTTGGCGTCGGAGGTCTCCACCCGCAGATCGGGTTTCCCCGTGATGGTGAAGGTCTTGGACCACTGTTCCGCGTGTGCCAAAGGTACGAGCGCCAGGCAGAACCCCAGAATGATTGATCCAGTTCGTCGCATACGCTTTCTCCTCAACCTGAGGCCTAGACACTCCTGCCCCAGTTTCAGACGGTGATACGTAACTTTTGTGAGCGCGGTTCCGGAATTGTAAGCAGTGGTTAGTGGCCAGTGGCCACTAACTCGGCAGCGGATACGCCATTCGCACCAGTGTCCTCTCTGAAAACGGCACGTAGAGAAGCGCGGCTGTGGCCGCAAAGGCCGCCCCAAATCCAATTTTCTGAGCCAGAAAAAAGGGGGCGATTGCCCACAACTGGTCCAGCACCAGGATGGCCAGGAATATTCGCTGGAACTTCTCTCCCAGCCGCTGGTGATCGAAAGCCACCGCCGACAACAGGTAGCAGCGCAAAGGAATTCCCACACCCGCCGTAACCAGCACGGCTGCGAAGATGAGGAGCGCTCCCCACCCTGGCAAGAACGAGCTCGTTACCCGCTCGATTTCCGTCAAGCGAAAGAGTGCGCTCACATAGAAGATCAGGTACATCAGCTGAATCAGCCCGAAGAGCCCGCGGATCAGGCCGCGGTCGGGTAAGGGAACTTCGAGATCTCTATGAAGTACTGTGGGCGGCGCCGCAGCATTGGCATCCGTGGGCCCAGATTCCGCAGACTTCTGGGCCAGTGAGTCCGTGTCCCCCCGTTCTACCGGCGCCAGAAACCGGTATCCCCGCCGCGCCAGTGTTTCCACGTAACGTGGACTTGATGCCGAGTCCCCCAGCGCTTCCCGCAACTTGTTCACTGCGGTATTCAGGCTGTGGTCGAAGTCCACAAAGGTGTCTGCAGGCCACAACTTCTGGCGAAGCTCCTCGCGCGTGACCACCTCTCCCGGACGTTCCAGGAAGTAAGCCAATACCTGGAAGGGTTGCTCCTGCAGACGAATCCGGGCGCCATTCTTGCTCAGTTCACCTGCCGCGAGATTCGCGGTAAACACTCCGAAGCGCACGATCTTGCCCGCGGAACTGATTTCAGGTCTCGACACAGCAACACGAAGTTTAGCATTCGCGCCGCCCAATGTAGGCGCGAGCGTCCCGCTCGTGCAGGAGCGGCAATCTTTTTGTTTCCGTGTATGGAAGGTTCGGCCTGACCCCCTCGGGACGTTGCGAGGAGCGGCTTCGCTGGTTTCGCCTCGAGCCGCCGAGCCGAATGATGCCAGCCCTGCACGAGCGGGACGCTCGCGCCTACATTGAGCGGCGCTACAATACTCGCGTGCCCGCAGCCAGACCACAGCCGCAGCCGGATAAGCCGTCTCCGGGGCAGCCTGCCAAACGCGATATCTACACTCTGGAGGCTGGCGGCATCCTGATCATCGGCTTGCTCGTCCTAATTCTCACTCTGGTCCGCTACTGGCATTACATCTCCTGGGGTGCCCGCTGACCAAGTCATCCGAGCCGCTGCTGGTGGTGGTGCTCGGCCCGACGGGAAGCGGGAAGACTGCACTCTCGCTGGCGCTGGCCGAACGCCTGCGGGGTGAAATCGTGAACTGCGATTCGCTCGCCATGTATCGCGAGTTCGAGATCGGCACGGCGAAACCGACGTCCGCCGAGCGCGCCCGCGTCCCTCACCATCTCCTTGATCTGGTTGACCCTGGCAGCTATATCACCGCCGGCGAGTACGCACGCCAGGCCCGGGAAACGCTGCAACAAATCAAGTCTCGGGGAGCTTTGCCAATCGTGGTGGGCGGAACCGGACTGTATCTCCGCGCCCTCCTGGAGGGCCTCTTCCCTGGCCCCCAACGTTCGGAGGAACTGCGCCAGCGTTTGCGCCAGCGGGCAGGGGAGAAGGGCCCAAGCTATCTGCATCGGATCTTAAAGCGTCTTGATCCAGCTGCGGCCACCAGCATTCATGCCAACGACACGCCCAAGCTGGTGCGCGCGATTGAAGTCTGCCTCGCCTCGCGGACGAAAATGACCGAAATGTGGAAGCGCGGTCGTAGTCCGTTGCAGGGTTTCCGTATCGTTCGATTGGGACTCGATCCGGACCGCAATGCCTTGTACGAAAGAATTAACCAGCGGGCCCAGCGTATGTTCGACGCCGGATTGGTGGAGGAAACTCGCACCTTGCTTGAGAGATATGGCGAGACAGCTCGCCCGCTGAGCGCCCTGGGCTATAAGCAGGCCGTGTCCTTGCTACAGGGCGAGACCGACCAGAAGACCGCGCTGCAAGCCGCGCAGCAGGCGCATCGAAACTATGCCAAGCGCCAGATGACCTGGTTTCGCCGGGAACCTGACGTGACCTGGCTCGCCGGCTTCGGAGATGACGCGAGCGTACAGAGTGAGGCGATATCGAAGGTTGCGGGCTTGAGGTGAGCGGCGCGGGCATGGCGCATTGTGTGGGTCGTGACTGGGTAGCGCCGGCGTCCCGCCGGCTGTCCGGGCGGCGTCCCGCCGCCCGATCGTGTCGCGTTCCAAATGGTACCTCGCAACCACATCTTTGAGAGCTACGGGGGCGGCGGGCGGGACGCCCGCCGGACAGCCGGCGAGACGCCGGCGCTACTCAATGCTGCAGAATCTCTTCCAGTGCTTTTCTCAAGTCGGGATGTTGAAACTGATAACCGCTCGCCATAAGCTTTGCGGGTTCCACCCGCTGGCTGGCGAGAAAAAGCTCGACGCCCATTTTTCCAAAGACCAGGCGGACGGCGAAGGCGGGCATAGGAAAAAGCGCCGGGCGTTTCAGGACAGCCGCCAGGGTTGTGGTGAATTCCGCGTTCGTCACCGGATTGGGTGCGACTGTATTGACGGGACCTTGCAGCGAGTCGTTGTTTAGCACATGGTGAATGGCGCCTACGACGTCCTCTACCGAAACCCAACTCCACCACTGGCGGCCATTGCCCAGGCGACCGCCCATGCCCAGGCGGAAAGGAAGAAGCATTTTCGGCAGAGCGCCGCCAT
>JBGQIG010000298.1:0-4223 GCA_041498365.1 Terriglobia bacterium
CAAAAAGTGCGATTTGGCGAAATTCGCAATCCTCAAGGAGCAATGGGCACAGCCCAAACTTCGGCGATCGGCGGAAAGAATCGTCGAAACATCATCCAGATTGACCAGTTTTGATACACCTCGTCCGCTACGATTGAGTGACCGGGCTCCCCACATGGCTCTGGGTGGCGGATTGCTGCTTTGGTCTTGTGATTGCGCCTTCCGATGCCGATGACACCAGCGCTGCATACTTCCCAAACACGCCGCTCGGATATCGCGGCTGCGGGGGTTTCCACTGAGCCAGGCGCTGGCGCAAGGCGGCGTCGCTGACTTCGATTTCCAGCACCCGCTGATTCACGTCGATGTGGATGGTGTCGCCTTCGTGTACAGCGGCGATGGGGCCGCCCAGCGCGGCTTCGGGTGAAACATGTCCTGCCATCAGGCCGCGGGTGGCGCCGCTGAAGCGGCCGTCGGTCAACAAAGCTACCGATCCGCCCAGGCCTTCGCCGACAATCGCGGCTGTCACGCTTAGCATCTCGCGCATCCCGGGGCCGCCCTTCGGTCCTTCGTAGCGGATCACGACTACGTCGCCGGCCTTGATACGCTTGGAGGTGACCGCAGTCATAGCATCTTCTTCGGATTCGAAAACGCGCGCCGGTCCGCGATGACTGAGGCGCTCGTGGCCGCTGATTTTGGCGACACATCCCTCGGGCGCGAGATTGCCGTGCAGAATCACCAGGCCGCCAGTCTTCTTTAGTGGCTTGTCCAGCGGCGCGATCACCTCCTGCCCGGGAGTCTCGACGGCACTCTCGCCTTCCGCGGACAAGGACTTACCGGTCACAGTTAGCGTCTTCTCGTGAAGGTGATGTCCCTGCAGGAGTCGATGTACCAGCAGACGGATACCGCCGGCGCGGTGCATGTCTGCGGCCACGAAACGGCCTGAAGGTTTCAGGTCGGCCAGCAAGGGAGTGCGCTCGCTGACCTTCTGGAAATCGTCAATGTGAAGAGGGACACCGGCCTCGCGCGCGATGGCCAGGAGATGCAGAACCGCGTTGGTTGAGCCGCCGGTCGCAGCCACGCCCGCGATGGCGTTATCGAATGCGTGGCGAGTGAGAATGTCCTTGGGAGTGAGACCCTGGCGCAACAGGTTCATCACCAAGGCGCCGCAGTCATACGCAACCTGGTCTTTCTGAGGGTCCATGGCGGGGACGCTGTTGAAGCCCATGGGAGAGAGGCCGATCATCTCCATCACTGTGGACATCGTATTTGCCGTGTATTGGCCGCCACACGCGCCCGCGGCCGGGCAGGCGACGTTCTCCAGTTCGTGCAGGTCTGCGTCAGTCATTTTTCCCGCGGCGTTGGCGCCGACGGCTTCGAATACATCCTGAATGGTCACGTCTTTGCCGCGGTAATTGCCGGGTGCGATGGTGCCACCGTAGAGCACGAGGCCGGGAAGATTCAGCCGCGCCAGTGCCATCGCGGCGGCGGGAATGGTTTTGTCGCAGCCCACCACGCAGACCACCGCGTCGAACATCTGTCCACGGCAGACCAGTTCGATGGAGTCGGCAATAAGTTCGCGGCTGACCAGGGAAGCGCGCATGCCTTCGGTCCCCATGGTCTCACCGTCGCTGATGGCGATGGTATTGAACTCCATGGGTGTGCCGCCCGCCGCGCGGATGCCTTCTTTCACCTTGGCGGAGAGACGGCGCAGGTGGAAGTTGCAGGGCATGGTTTCGATCCAGGTGTTGGCGACGCCGACAATCGGTTTGGCCAGATCGCTGTCGGTGAATCCGACTGCCTTAAACATGGCGCGAGCCGGGGCCCGGTCGCGTCCGTCGGTGATGCCGTGGCTGCGGTGTTTAAGATCCATGGCCAGAAAGATTATGACAGAGGAAGGTTGAACTTACGAATCCTCGGGCATTCTTGGTGGGCCGGCACAAATCTTCAAAAGGGCGCAGACTAAGATCCCAACTTGGCTGTTCTTAGCGTACTTTGCGGCGTTCCTTTGCGATCTTTGCGGTTAAAAGCTCTTCACCGCAAAGGGCAAAGCTAAGTATCCCAAGGGCTGAAAGCCGTCCAGGTTGGCCTCTGAAATTGCAGGCCTGAAGGCCTGCTCCACCCGCCAGCTAAGGCGCCACAGTTTCTTTTCCCGGGATCCAGTAGATTTCTTCTTTCAGAACTTCTTTGGTGAAGCCCACGCGTTTCAAGATGCCTTTGCCGTGCTCGATCATGTCGGGGTGGCCACACAGGTAGCCGACCGAGTTGGTGCCATTGAGACCCCATATGTCGGCGTATTTGCGGATCAAATCATCGACCCGGCCGATTTCGCCTGTCCATTTCTGATCGTCCCAGGGGCGGCTGACCGTCGGGACGTACTTCAGCCACGGAACTTCCTGAGCGAATTCTTGCAGTTCGTTCAGGTAGCCGAATTCCCATGAGCGGCTGGCGCCGTTGAGCAGAAACAATTTCTGCTCGCCAGCAAACTTGCCTTCTTTCCAGTCCTTGTAGAGCGTGCGGACGTAACTTACGAAGGGCGCGACCCCGGTGACGGTAGAGACCAGCAAGTGGTTAGTGCGCCCGCTCTTGGTGTCGAGCGTGAAGCGCCCCTTGGGAACTTTGCGCATGAGCATTTCATCGCCGACTTGCAGGTTGTAGAGATCCGGAGTCAGTTCGCCCTCAGGGACCAGCTCAAAAAAGAACTCGACTTCGCTCTCATAAGGGGAAGATACGATCGAATAAGGACGTTCCGAACGCCTCTCCGGGTGCTGCACGCCTAGGGTAGCGTACTGGCCGGGCGTGAATTTGAATTCCCCGTCCGCCTGGACGCGGATCATCCACAGGTCGGACGCGAAGTCCTGGCGCTGGGTGATCCGGGCGCGGTAAAACTTGTCGTCGGCAGTGCTCATTGCGGCCGCCCTCGGGACCGGCGAGCTTATAAGGTGCATCAGTTCGAAGGAGGATGGCAAGCCGGAAGTATTCTCGCGCGGTTTACTGATTCAGGACAGGCGTATGTTTCGGAGACTGCACGGTGGCACCCTGCTTCGGTGTTCGAGCAAAACGGGAGAATATCACAGGGGAAAGGCGACGCAAGGTCATACCCTCTGAGCTTGGCTTCCAGCCTGGGCCAGCGTTTCGGTAATCAGATCGGAGCGGTGGCGGAGTCTCTGCAGGGAAACTTTGATGGTCTCTCCGCTGGCGCTATTGCCCAGCTCACTGGCTACCGCGTTTACCCGGGTGGCATTTTCCGACAGGGCAGCCGCTACTTCCAGCAAAGCCACAAGCGAGTCTGCGTGCAGCTTCCACAAGGACTGCGAGTTTTCCGCCCGCTTGAGTTCTTCCAGTTCCGTGGTCATGCGGGCGACCACGGCCACAATTCGCAGCAGCACTCGGGCTACGCTGCTTCGCGGACTCTTTTCCTCGAGATAATCGGCGCTGCAGGCATCTGCTTCGGCTGGGGTCAGCGTGAGGTTGAAGAAGCGCATGGGCACCACCTGCCGGAATTTCGGGTCGGCCACGCGAACGAATATTCGAATGGATTCCTCGACCTGGCGGATTTTGGTCTCTTCCGTAGAAATCTGCTGGGGCGTAACCGCCGAGCGCATCGCCTGCACATCCATCGCGGGCCGTCGTGGGCGCGCGGCAGCCGCCTTGACCGCCTTCTTTGCTGACGGCATGGGAACCGTCGCAAAATATGACGTCCGGCGAATCGGCGGCCGCTGTTCCAGGGCCTGCTTAAGCTTGGAGACACGGCGAAACTTGTCCAGCGCGGTGCTGTAGTCGATTTTCAATAATTCATTTTCTTCCAGAGCGGCTATGTGTTCGACCGTGACATCGACGCCTTCCACGTTGCCCAGAATAGTGCCGCCCTGTTCCTGCAAGGCAGCGGCGAACTCTCTGATCTCCGTGGCGGCGGCGTGAAAGAATTCGTCGAACTTCTTGCCGAAGGCGGCATTGTAGGGAGCGATCGTAGCCAGCACTCCGGGATGATAGAAAGACGAATCGAGCGACTGCTTGAGGTCGCGGACTCGGGTGATGAGCTCCGAATCGAGCAGCGCGTTTAGGTCGCTGCAGTTCTCGGCTTCCTCCCGCAGAGGATCGAAACGGCGCAGCAGCTGTACGTGTTCTTCGGGAAGGGAGGGCACGTCGGTGTCGGCCAGAATTTCGATCAGGGCAATCTCGAAGGGCGAGAGCGGAAGCGAGCCGTCGAGGCCATAGCCGCGGCGCTCCCATTGTCCCGGGACGCG
>JBGQIG010000299.1:0-4216 GCA_041498365.1 Terriglobia bacterium
AGCTCGGCGTGAAGCTCACCAACGGCCTCGGCGCCGGCGCCAATCCCGAAGTCGGACGCAAGGCCGCGCTCGAGGATTCCGACAAGATCATCGAAGCCCTCGAAGGCGCCGACATGGTATTCGTCACCGCCGGCCTAGGCGGTGGCACGGGCACCGGAGCTGCGCCCATCATTGCTTCGCTGGCCAGCGAGATGGGGGCGCTGACAGTAGCCGTCGTGACCAAGCCGTTCGCGTTCGAAGGCAAGCGCCGCATGCAGCAGGCAGAGCGCGGCATTTCCGAGCTGATGGATTCGGTGGATACCACCATCGTCATCCCCAACGAGAAACTGCTGGCCGTCGCCCAGGATGCCGGCTTCTTCGAGTCATTCCGGGTTGCGGACGACATCTTGCGGCAAGGCGTGCAGGGTATCTCCGACATCATCACCATTCCGGGGATCATCAATCGTGACTTCGCCGACGTGAAAGCGATCATGGCGGGTATGGGATATGCCGTCATGGGCACGGCTACGGCGAGCGGTGCGCGCCGAGCCACCGATGCCGCACAAAAGGCGATTGCTTCTCCGCTGCTAGAGGCGGGCGCAATCGACGGCGCACGCGGGATTCTCATCAACATCACCGGTTCCACGTCGCTCAAACTGGCCGAGGTGCAGGAGGCCTGCAGTATTATCCAGGGTGCCGCACACGAAGATGCCAACATCATCTTCGGGGCCGTGCTCGACGAGAAGGCCAAGGACGCAGTGAAGATCACGGTGATCGCCACTGGGTTCAAGGATTCTGACATTCGCCGCCGTCAGGCAGAAATGCACACGGGATTTGCCGTTTCCTCAGACGTCTCCGATCCCGAACCCGAATACCGGCCTGAGCCTGCACGTCCACCCATGGTGATGGAGCAGCCACCAGCGCGGCAAGTAGGCGCGCCGCATACGGAAGGAGTAGCAGTCGACACCCTGCGCGACGCCATGATCGCCAACTTCGAGAAAGAGGACCTCGACGTTCCGGCGTTCCTGCGCAAGCGCAGCGAGGTAAGTTAGGTAACATTTTCGCGGACCAGAGCGGGGGTAGTGTGGGCCGCCCCCGCCCGCCTGCGTAAGCATCAAATTAGGCCTCGGCAGGGTGGGTGAGGAGCCTTTACACCGCCCGGGCGCTGATGTCCTTTTGCGCTCTCCTCACGTCTAATCGCATACTGGGACAATTCCCGGTCGCAGGCGTATCTCATCCGGCGCTTGGAAGCATACGGAGAAACCATGACGAAACGAATTCTGCTCTCGTGCCTGACCATTGTTACGTGTCTGGGACTCTTGCAGGCAGCCCCGGAGACTGGCTCCGGCAAGCCCGAGTACACCAGCGACAATCATCTGTTCCCACCGAAGAACTACCGCGAATGGATTTACCTCTCTTCGGGCTTGGGCATGAACTACACTCCCGTGAGTTCGGACCACCAGATGTTCACCAACGTTTTTGTGCCCCAGTGGGCCTACTCCGAATTCCTAAAAAGCGGCAAGTGGCCGGACAAAACCATGTTTGTGGTCGAGGAGCGGGGTTCAGAGAGCAAAGGTTCGATCAACAAGGCCGGGCACTTTCAAAGCGATCTCATGGGATACGCCGTGGAGGTAAAAGACGAAACCCATTTTCCGGAAAAATGGGCCTATTTCAACTTCGACGAAAACACCAAGTCAGCCCAGGCCAATCCCAAGGCCGCCTGCTGGCAGTGTCATGAAGACCACGCGGCCGTCGAACACTCGTTTGTCCAGTTCTATCCGACGCTGAAGCCTGTGGCAAAGAGGTTCGGAACCTACAAGCAAGCCGCGGAGAACCCGTAGTGGGATGGTTTTGTAGTTAGCGGCAGAACCGTTATACGTCAGGCGGGGGCGGCGTCGGAACCTGGTTGAACTCACCCGGCCAGCCCGAACATCCGCGGGAGACTACGGCTCGGGATGCCGTCTGTTCGAGGTCGCGAGCTTTGCGTTTCGCTTCGTCCACCCGGTTGCCGCCCAGTTCACCCTCCAGGGCAGCTAGTTCGCCAGCGACGGTCTGATTACCGGCATCGAAACTCACCAGCAGCCAGACGTAGGCTTCGAACTTGTCTGCGTTCACACCCTGGCCTTGCTTGAGCAGCTCACCCAGTTGCTTTTGCGCTTGTGGCAGCCCTTGGGTGGCGGCTTTCCGAAACCACTCCGCCGCCTTGGAGTAGTCATTCCGTTCCAGCTTCACCAGACCTAGCAGCTGCTGCCCAAACGGATCGCCCTGGCTGGCGGCTTTCTGCGACCACGACTCGGCGGCGCTGAGATCCCGGGGAATTCCGTTGCCAGTGAAGTAGAGCCGTCCCAGCAGCCATTCCGCCAGACGATCGTCTTGCTTGGCTGCTTTCTTGTACCAGTCAGCAGCTTCTTGCGAATTCTGCGACACAACCGATCCGATATCGTAAAAAGATCCAAGCACAACCTGCGCCGGAGGATAGCCCAACTCAGCCGAGCGGCGAAGGTAGTCCACGGCATTCAGATCGTTGCGGCTGATGCCAATCCCCATCAGGTTGTTCATGCCCTTCTCATAAAGCTGCGGGGCATTCAGTCCCAGCGAGGCCGTCTGGCTGTGTGCGGGAGTCAACAGCAGGCAGAGAACAGTAAGAAGTCTAAGGCGCATGTAGACCTCCTAACCGTTAATGGTCGTTGGTTGTTAGTGCTTGGTCAAAACCCGGTGGGCCATGGCTGTTGGTCATGGGTAAATTGGTTGCAGGCCCTGAGAAGAAAGTCTCCAGTTGCTTGAGCGGTGTGAATCTGAGCGTTGAACCCAACTGCGCACGGCCAACGACCAACGACGAATGACCAACAGCCGTTTCAGTCCAGCCTCACCAAGAAGACCTTGCCCTCGTACGTCCGTGTATCCCGTGCGATCTCCTCGGCGCGCTTGCGGTCGTCCTGCGGGACGCGGACACGCACCCACCAGTCCCCCACCGGGCTGCCGAAGCGCAAGACCTTAGCGGTCCTATACCGGCGGGCAAGCCGATCGGCCACAGTGTTCGCAGCGCCCGCTTGACGGAAGGAACCGATCTGCACCGCCCATCGTCCACCGCGATCGAACGGCACCGGCGTGCGCAGCACCTCAAGCCGGACCTGCGCCACACCGGCCTGCCAGACATCCGCCTGCTTTGCCGCGGCCAGCGAGAGGTCGACAATTCGTCCCTCGACAAACGGTCCCCGGTCGGTGATCCGCACGATCGTGGAATGACCGGTCTTGAGGTTGGTTACCCGGACGGTCGACCCCAGTGGAAGAGTGCGGTGAGCCGCAGTCAGCTCATGCATGTCGTAAATTTCACCATTCGAACCGCGGCGATTGTGATACGGCGCCCCATACCAACTGGCCTTGCCGGTTTCGATGGAAAGAGGCTTTGTCCCCTCTGGGAAGGAAATAGCATTCGCGCCTTCACTGACCTTCTCTTGCCTCTTGTCCACATCTGATGGTCGTGCTGATTCCGGCCGTTTTGGCGTTGCCGGACTCGGGGTTGAAGCGGTCGCCGCGGAGGGTTCGGCTATCGGCGGAGGTGGCGGCGTGGCGACCTTTGCTTGTTTTTTTCCGCCGCATCCGCTCAGCACAATCACGGCGAGCGTTGTCGCGAGGACGCAGACGAACAGAGGCCGGTCTATCAACGTGGAGACTTGACCTCGTCCAGGTAGTCGGCGAGCTTGGACATCTTCTCGGCAGCCACTCGCAACGCCTTGGTGGAGTGTTGCCGGACCGCCGGCACTACTTCGTCGTTGAGATAGGCGATGAATTCCGCTGTCTCCTTCTCGATGCGTTCTGTGGCCTCGGCTACTGATTTGTTCACCCGTGCGGAGGCGTCCTCCACCTTGCGGTTGAAGTCGTTCATGCTGACAGTGTAGCTGTCGAAGAGCGAAAACGCTGCATCCCTCGCCTGCCGGCGCCGGATCGCTCATTATTCCCCGCATCCGGCCCAGGGTCAATCGGGGAGCATAGCAAGTTACACCCCCTGGGGCAGTATGTGGTCCTTCGTCGTTGGTCATGAGTCTGACGCCCGAAGCTGAGGTCGGACGTCCCAGCCCAGCGACTAACGACCAACGACGAACGGCTGATAAAATCTCGCCATGAAGAATCGCCTCACGGTCTTTGTGTTGCTCTCCGCGATCCTGCAGCTCACGGCTTGTACGGTTTGGCGCGAGCACCCTGTCAGCAAATGGACGGATGCGACTGGCGGCGAAGG
>JBGQIG010000300.1:0-4214 GCA_041498365.1 Terriglobia bacterium
AGAGCGCATCGGGCTTTCTCCAGTTGGAACGAAGCAGCGACGCAGATCATACAGCAGTCGATTCCGCCGATGTCCGGGAAGCAGTTATTTTTTCAAAACTCAGCAGCGATTAAGAGCGTCGTGAGCGGCCGATAATGGCGACATACAAAAACCCCCGGCTGGGACCGGGGGGGATGCCTCAATGTTCGTGCGAGAGTGCGATCAGGCGGCGGCGCGAACTTTCTTGCCCACGATCTCCTCTTCGGCGCGGAGCCAATCTTCCAGCTCGTGACCGTCCTCCCTGCCGCGTGCCACGTAGAGTTCGTGCGCGCGGAGGCGGATCTGGTGATCAAGCTCGACCTCTTGTAGTTCGCTGGTCTCAGTCGCTGGCGGTTTCTTCGGGGGATTTGCATTCATGGGGGAACTCCTTCGAGGCAAACGTACGCCTGAACATTTCCCCGGTCAATTACCGAAGATTGGTGCAGCCGCGAGTGAGAGGACTGCGGAGCACCAGCCAGAACGTGCGGCTGCCTGCGCAAGTGCCTAGGCGACTTTTGCGTCTGTGCGGAGGCGACAACAATATCCGATCGGGTGCTGTTGACGATCGCCTTCACTTAGGCTTGCTCCCCGGCTGGTACCTTGAACTCATCCAGCGTCAGCTGAAAATTGTCCAGGAGTGCCTCCCACTCCTGGCTGGTAATTTTCAAGTGGCTATGAGAATCAGCCATCGACTTGCCCGTGTATTTTTGTGGGCCGCCCGTAGCCCAGCAGACCATCTCGGTCACGAGGTAGTTTCCCGTGGTCTTCGCAGCCGGGTGCCCTTTCGTTTTAGTGGTGATTCCACGGACGTCTCCTGCCCGGGATTATTCGCAGGCTTCCGAAGTGCACCTCGTCCCGAAGATGCGCCGATGTCCCCCTCACTCGCCCTTTTCGCAACGCACGCGAAAAGGATTGGGGCAACCGGTGCCCAGCGAGTGTCACAGGTGCAGGGCAAATGCAATAAACTCTGGCGCAAAATTTGGTAAACGTTTACCATTCTCCGCGACCTGGGTTGTTTTCCGGGGATCTTGTATCTGCGCACCATCGAAGATTTGTCCAAACAGCAATCTCATATCGCAAGAAAAACATTTAGGAGGGCACCAACATGTTTTCGGCCAATCGACGACGTTTCTTGCGTCAAGCCTCTACCGCCGGGATCGCCTGCTCCGCGAATCTCGTGTTCGGCCGCTTCTTGTCTGCTCAGACATCGAACCCTAGCGACGCAGTTCGGGTTTATGTAGACACGCGAAGAACGCTGGCTCCCCTGGACCGCAATCTGTTTGGCTCATTTCTGGAGCATCTCGGCCGCGCCATCTACGAGGGCATCTACGATCCCGGCTCGAAGTTATCGGACTCCAATGGGCTGCGCAAAGATGTGATGGACGAAGTGCGGCAGCTCGGCGTTCCCATCGTTCGCTATCCCGGCGGAAATTTTGTCTCCGGCTACAACTGGCTGGACGGCGTGGGCCCGAAGCAGGACCGGCCTCGCGTGCTCGACAAGGCATGGAATTCCATCAATACCAATCAGTTTGGCACCAACGAATTCATGGCCTGGTGCAAAGCCGTCGGCACTGCGCCGCTCATGGGCTTGAATCTTGGCACGGGAACGCCTGAGGAAGCAGCGGCTCTGGTGGAATATTGCAACGTGGAGAAGGGCACAAAGTGGAGTGACCTCCGCCGCAAACATGGAATCGCGGAGCCGTACAAAGTGAAGCGATGGTGTTTGGGAAACGAGATGGATGGTCCCTGGCAGATTGGACACATGACGGCCACGGAGTACGGACTAAAAGCTCAAGATGCCGCCCGGCAAATGCATTATGTCGATCCGTCACTGCAGCTCATTGCCTGCGGATCGAGTGGCCCTTTCATGCCTACCTATCTGGAATGGGATCGTGAAGTCCTGGAGCAGTGCTACGACTATGTCGATGGCCTCTCCCTGCATCGCTACGTCGGGAATACTCACGACGAGACCAGCGGCGACAGCGCGAAATATATGGCTATGAATCTGAGCATGGAGCGTCAGATTGCGGAAACGGTTGCGGTCTGCGACCTGGTCCGCGGACACAAGCGCTCACCCAAGAAGCTTTGGCTGTCCTTTGATGAATGGAACGTGTGGTATCGCGCTCGCAGCGGGGACGCGGTGAACGGCCACGGACAGGAAGCGCCCCATTTGCTCGAGGAAGTGTACAACCTGGAAGATGCTTTGCTGGTGGGTGGGATCATCAATTCGCTTCTGCGCAACGCCGACCGGGTGAAGCTGGCTTGCCTGGCCCAACTGATCAACGTGATCGCGCCGATCATGACCAACGCCAATGGCGTTCTCCGGCAGACAATTTTTTACCCCTATAGCTGGGCGCTGCAATTCGCGCGGGGATCAGTGCTCAATCTTCTGGTGGATTCTCCCACCTATGAGGTTTCGGGAATGGGCCCGGTTGCCTATCTGGATGTGGCCGGAACCATCAGCCCGGAGGACGGAAGAGTTTCCCTGTTCGTGCTGAATCGTGATTTATCCAAAGCGCACGCTATCGAGGTGAATTGGCAGGACAAGGGGCCGGCACGAGCGTTGTCCTCTGTTCTTCTGACCGGTGACGATCTGAAGGCTTTCAACAGCTTTGACGCGCCGCAACGTGTGTCTCCGCGAACACTGGACAAACCTGCGATCACGGCAGGACGGGCGAGGTTCGAGGTCCCGGCACGCTCTTATACCGTAATTCAATGGGGAGCGTGAGGGCTGAGGAGACGGCTGAGTCGGCGTCTCAGCGCCGGTTGGACGGGCTTCCAAGCCGCTTCTCTTCCGGCTTCGAGGTTCCTGAAATCAGACTGGTGGACTCGCGCAGCACCAGGCTTGTCTTGAGCACGTATTCAGTTCCGTTGGGCGCTGGCGTTTCCCGCTCCACTTCGGCGAGGAGCGCATGGAAAGCCAGTCGTGCCAACTCGGATTGCGACATCTGCACCGAGGTCAGCGGGGGAAGCATGAACTGAGCCAGGCGGATGTCGTCGAACCCGACCACCGAGAGATCGCGAGGAATGGAGATGCCTGCGTCATGACTCTCTCGCATCACGCCAATTGCGGTCATATCGTTCGAACAAAGAACCGCCGTGGGCCGGATGGGCCCGGCGAGCAATCGGGTGAAGGCTGCCATGCCTCCTTCCATGGTATGGTCGCCTTCCACTATCAGCGCCGGGTCTGGCTCAAGACCGATTTCCTGCATGGAGCGCAAGAATGCCTGTTGCCGGGCCACTGCCGATTTCAGCCGCAATGGGCCGGTGATGAATGCGATTTTCTCGTGCCGCAGAGCGGCCAGATGCTGCACTGCCTGACGGATGCCGTTGAGATAGTCGATCCGGATATTACTGACCCGAGGGCGAGAGGGGCCGACATCCACGAAGACCAAGGGCACTTTCCGTAACTTCAGATCTTCCAGCAGCACCTCCTCCATTCCGAAGGTCATGATGGCGACGCCTTCGACCCGCCGCTCGATCATGCGGCGGACCGAGCTTTCCATGCGTTGTGGGTCATTGCCGGTGGAGGTCAGAAGGATCTCATAGCGGTGCTGGACTGCGATGGTTTCAAAGACCTGAACGATTTCCGGAAAGAACGGATTGGTAATTTCGGAAACGATGAGACCAAAAATGCGGCTGCGTCCGGAAACCAAGGCCCGCGCCTGCGTATTCGGATAGTAGCCAAGTTCCTCAATTACGCTCCAAACACGCTTGGCCAGCAGAGGATTGACGGTGGGAACCCGGTTGATCGCGCGGGACACGGTAGCAGTGGAAACCTTTGCCCGTCTTGCGATCTCACGGATATCCATGGCGCGGTTTTCACTGCATCGGAGTGACGCCAGAATTTTAGCATGGAAACGTTATCTTGGAATTTGAGGGAGGCGAGGGAGGCGACGGACAGTCGGTCGGGACCTATGTTCGGGGAATCCGAGAAATGATATGGTGGTGCCGGTTGAGAGATCGCTTACTCACCCTATGCACAAGACACTAGCCGTAATCCTGATTCTCTTCGGAGTCTGTTCGACCGGGTTGGCCGCCACGACGTCCACGTGGTCGACGAGGCGCGCTAACGAGTGGTATGCCAGTCAGCCCTGGTTAGTTGGAAGCAATTTCATCCCCAGCACCGCCATTAACGAATTGGAAATGTGGCAGGCGGACACATTTGATCTGCCTACGATTGACCGCGAGTTGGG
>JBGQIG010000301.1:0-4172 GCA_041498365.1 Terriglobia bacterium
GGGATTCGGGTGCGTGTTTCTCGATGCTGATCTTGATGGATTTCTCGACCTGGCAGTCGTGAACGGGCACATCGATGACACGGTACGTGATGTTCGCGGGGTGGGCTACGCGCAGCCGCCGCAGTTGTTTCTCAACGACGGACAGGGAAAACTTCACGATGTGGCGGCCGAAATCGGCGGGGGCTTCAGTCAACCCAAGGTCGGACGGGGACTGGCTTACGGCGATTTTGACCGCGATGGCGATCTCGACCTCCTGATGACCACCAACAATGGTCCTGCCTATCTTTATCGCAACGACCAGCTTGCCGGAAACCGAAGCGTGCGCATCCACCTGATCGGAACCAAGTCAAACCGCGATGCGATTGGGGCCAGGGTTCGAATTTTTCATGGCGAGTCAAGCCAATCACGTTTGGTGAAAGGCGGATCGAGTTACCTCTCGCAGTCGGAGCATCCGGTCACCTTCGGTTTGGGAAAGCGCGACAAGATCGATCGCCTGGTGATCGATTGGCCAAACGGGGGCACGGAAGAATACAAGAACCTGACCGCCGGCCGTGCTTATGAATGCGTGGAATCGAAGGGCATCACACCGCTGGCCGGCTTCTAGTATTTTCTCAGTATTGTGCCTTACCGCCCCAGCGGTTAACTTGAGGCAACTTCCATGTCCTCACTACGCGGGCTTACTCCGGCCGTGGTTTTGAGGAGTTCACCCCACGAAGAGGTAGGCAACGCCGCCTACCTCTAGTTCTTAGTCAAGAGTTTTAGAGAGATTACGGGCTCGATTCTTCTCGAGGGTAGGGTGATGAAACTTCTTCGCGTATTTTCAGCTTTTGTGCTGTTGATCATAGTGAGCTTGGCGGCCTCGGGTTCGAGTGCCGGCAAGACCGTCACCGTCGAGGGCTATGTGCTGGATTCGGCCTGCGCCTTCACCAAGGGTCTCAGCAAACCCATCAGTGCGGACTGTGCCCGCGCCTGTGCCAAAGCAGGATCGCCGCTGGTCATCCTGTCTGGGAATGGCACCATTTACTGGCCCATCGCCGACACCACGCCCTCCAGCGGGCAAAACGAAAAGTTGCTGCCGTTCGCCGGACAGAGGGTCACCGCCACCGGAAAAGTTTTCCAACGTGGTGGTTCGAGCGCTCTTGTGGTGGAAACGATCAAAGCGGCCAGCGACGGCAAGTAGCAGAAGCGGGGCGAGACTTCGGATCGAGTCACAGACGCCCGAACTACTGGCCCGCTCGTAAGGGCGAAATCAATAGCCGGCCGGTTGCCTTTTTGGCGGGATCGGCTTTGTCACTCTGGTAGGCCAGATCGAGGGAACCTTCGGCCGTAGGGGAAGCCTGCGCCAGCGTGGCTGCCAACGAGCGGAACGAACGACCAATCTCGGTGTTCTCTTGCAGCGCCACCGGAACTCCCTTGTCGATGGCGGGCGCGATGGATTGAAAATTGTTGGGAATCTTCCATAGCAGCTTGCAAGTCGTAGCTTTCTCCACGTCTTCGTCGGTGAATCCGGGAATCTTCTTGTAGCGATTGAGAATGATGCGAACCCGGTCCCGGGTCCCGCCGTCCTCTAGGAACGCACGGATGCGGCCCGCGCTCCATAGCGAAACCACATCGGCTTGGGCGACCAGCAAGGCTGCGTTGGAGAGATCACAAAGCAGGCGCGAAGTCTGATCTACGCGGCCGGAGCAGTCCACGATTACATAACGGAAGTGCGAGACCAGCAGATCGAACAGGCGAGCCAGTTCTGCCGCGGTCGGGGTCAGGCTCTGGGGCTGTTGTGGACCGGCGAGCAACTGCAATCCAGCCTTGCACTGAGTCATCAAGCCCTCGAGCAGCGAGGCATCCAGGCGATGCAAATTCTGCAGGGCGTCGACCACTCCGAATGTGGGCCGTACGTTGAGATGCAGGGAGCAGTGCCCCAGGGGAGCAAAATCCACCAGCAAAACTCCACCCTGAGTTTCCTGAAGCGCAATGGCCGTATTAACCGCAACGGTAGTGCCACCCGCTCCTCCTTTGGAATTCATTACGGTGAAGATCCGTGCACTGCCCGAAGAGGTACGGCCTTTGCCGCGCGATGCCGTAAACCGGGTGAAAGCCTCGATCAGGACTTCGGAGGTCGCGTCGCGTTCCAGAAATTCGCCGGCTCCGGCGCGCATCGCAGCCACGATGGTGGGCGGGTGGCTCATCTCGCCGATGGCAAAAATAGCAATCTGACTGGTACTGGCTTGAATCAGTTCTATGGCGCTGATAGCCCGTTGGGCGTTGTGCGCGTCAATATCGACGACGACTACTTCGGCCCCGACATCCTGCAGCTGGCGCAGCACCGGATCCGTGGGGCTGGTCGGAAATCCCACGTGACTGAAGACGTTCCGGCCCATTCCGGTGCCCTCCAGACGGTGCTGGAGCACCGATAGCCGTTCTCTGTCCTCGGTCAAAAGAGTGACCGCTACGCCCTGCATGGCCGAATCCTCACTCTTCCTCTTGAATCAGCATGTTATTGAGATATAAGGGCTGCGCCAAGTGACTTCCGTAATCTGTCGTGCCTGACGGACAAGAATTCTCATTTCGAAAACGAAACCACAAACTTGCAGCCAGTCTTCAATGAATAGCTGGGGGACAACGCATCAGGAGGAACCCGGAGCCAAATCTTCTAGCTGTAGATTCATTTTAAGCGTAAACGGCTGGATTGGGAAGGAGGAAAACCGTGGAAAACCCGTGCCCCACAGGGCATGCGCCAATTGGGCTCCGACCAGCGTCACGGCCCGTTGCAGTCCCCCGGCTCAGGCCCCCCCTACGGCCCGGACCGGCCCACCGCGATACTGGGCGAACCCGGAACAGGCGGAGTTTTCTCTGGTGGACTGGCGCGATGCGCGCCAGAAATTCTGGGGAAGGTGGCCGAGATTTGCGCCGCGCTCTCGGCGGCGGGAAGAAATTCGTATCCTTCCAGGTGGACCGCGACGCCGAATTTGCGTTCCACTTGTAGAACTCGTAGGACCTTGCCCCGGCAGCGAACACGCATGTTCTCCGTCAGGGTAATCTCGGCGGGCATCGCCAGCGTCAGCTCTACGGCGTCTCCCTCGGTCACCTGAAAATCGGTGTAGAAGAATGCCCCGCGCCCGCTCAAGTCCTGAGTAAAACCTTGACCCTCGCGGTCGGTACCCGCCAGACGAATCACAACCGGAAGCTGGAAGTCGAAGCGTTGCGCCGCTCGGCGCTCGAGGTGAACCTGATTGGTGCTCATGGTTTCTCCCATAGCCGGCGTTTCAACAGCGCGATGGTTGGCGAGAGGCGACATCGGGAGGAACTTGCTGCGTGATTCGCAGAAAATTCCATCAACGGATACCGAGCCTCTATACTAGCTTGTACATGTCGGAAACTTCCGAATCGTCCGACGTCGAACCTCGACTACTCTACTCCAGCTTGCGGCAGTGCGGAAGGTAGAAGTTAGTAAACGCCCAGCCGGAATTCCAGTTTTGGGCGCGAAGGCGGAAGGCGCGTCGAGAAGGGGCTGGGTGGCATCCAAAACAGCGGACTGAAAGTGACCGATTCAGGTATTTCCGACCGGATGATCGAGCAATCGCCGGTGAACTCCGTCCAAACCTCCCAGAAAACCGGCTGGTTACCGGCAACCCTCCGTGCCTTACGCCACCGTAACTTCCAGCTTTTCTTCAGCGGGCAACTCATCTCCCTGATTGGCACCTGGATGCAAAGTGTTGCACAGTCATGGCTGGTCTATCGTCTGACCGGTTCTTCGCTATTGCTGGGAGCCGTGGGATTCGTGAGCCAAATCCCTGTTTTCCTGGTTGCACCGCTGGGTGGCATCGTCGCCGATCGGATCAGTCGGAAGCGGGTCGTAATCGGCACTCAGATTTCATCCATGGTGCTGGCAGGTATCCTGGCCGCTCTGACGCTTACCGGAAGAGTGCAGAAGGAGCACATTTTCGTGCTGGCGGCACTTCTGGGCGTAGTGAACGCTTTTGACATTCCGGCGCGGCAATCGTTTCTGGTGGACATGGTGGGCAAGGAAGACTTGATGAACGCCATTGCGCTGAACTCTTCCATGTTCAACGGAGCGCGCATCATCGGCCCGGCCGTTGCCGGAATCCTGGTGGCGAAAATTGGCGAGGGATGGTGTTTCTTCGCCAATGCGGTCAGCTACATCGCGGTGATCA
>JBGQIG010000302.1:0-4165 GCA_041498365.1 Terriglobia bacterium
CACCGCGATGATGGCGATGTCGATGCCAGTGAGGGCCTTATGGGTGAGATGCGCCGCGGATCCGACCATGCCCCCTCCCTACTTAACGCCACGATTCCTGCCAGTGCCGTGCGACATGCTAGTGCATTCAGCCCACCCAGGCAACCGGGAACGTTACAGCTAGTACGGGGAGTAGCTCCCAAGATACTGCCACAGTCTTTGGCCCGCTTAACCCAATGCGCAAAAAGAATACTGAGCCTGTCGATTTCACGGGGCCTCGTTCGACGCTAGAGTAGAGACTGGAATCACCTGGCTTGTGGCCGGATAGAAGTCCAGCCTGTAACCCCCAACCAGACGGAGGCTCACAATGCGATTCATGATTGTGGTCAAGGCCACGAAGGACACGGAGGCGGGCAAAATGCCGGAGGAGAAGCTCTTTGCCGCAATGGCGACGTACCACGAGGAACTCGTGAAGGCGGGAGTGCTCCTCGATGCGTCGGGGCTGCAACCAACTTCGAAGGGCTGGCGCGTCAAATACTCAGGAGGGAAGCGCACCGTGATCGACGGCCCGTTTACCGAGGCGAAGGAACTCATCGCCGGCTACACGATCATCCAGGTGAAGTCGAGGGAAGAGGCGCTCGAATGGACCAAACGCTTCCCTAATCCCGTGGGCGAAGGAGCGCAAGCCGAAATTGAGGTGCGCCAGTTATTCGAGCTGGAAGACTTCGGTCCAAGCGATGCAGTTGAACGCTTTCGCGATATAGAGGCACGGAAGAAGTAGCTTTGGCGCGCCTTGGCGGATTGCGGGCTATGCTCCGCACCAGACCGAATGCGAAGACAACATAGGGGTGTTATGGAACATTTTCGCTACTGGGCCGTAACTTTTTGAGCCTCCAGCACGTTCTATTTATCTGAGAGGGCGGAGCTTGCGATTTTGAACAACTGGTTGCCCGGGCGCGACTTTATCGTTTATCCTGAGCGGGCCTGGGTAACGGTCCCAGCCGTACCTGTCCTGCTTGACTCCCGGAGTTTGAGATGACCCTGACTCGCTTTGTCGCCAAAAATGCCTTCCGCAACAAGCGCCGCAGCGTCCTGACCATACTGAGCATTGGCGGCTCGCTGCTGCTGCTGACCTTCCTGATCACCATCTGGCGCAGCTTTTATGACAGTAAGCCGAGCGAGCAATCGGCGCTGCGCCTGATCGTCCGCCATAAGGTGTCGCTAGTGTTCAATTTGCCCAGCTATTACCGGCAGAAGATTCAAGCCATCCCAGGGGTGAAGGAAGTGGTGAATCAGCAGTGGTTTGGAGGGCAGTACAAGGACGACAAGCCGGAGAATTTCTTCGCTCAGTTCGGCACAGATCCGCAAGAGATTTTGAAGGTGTACCCGGAATTCAAGATACCCGCTGACCAACTTGATGCCTGGCAGCATGATAGGGCGGGCGCCATCGTCGATGTGGGCCTGGCCAACAAATTTCACTGGAAAATCGGTGACCGCCTGAATATTACCGGGAAGATTTTCCCCGTGAACCTGGAATTGACCATCCGCGGAATCTTTACACCGCCGGACCCGACCCAGTCCATCTACTTCAACAAGGACTACATTAACGAGGGCTTCCCCAAACTCAAAGGAAGCGAAGGGTTCTTCGCGGTTCTGGCCGATTCCCCCGAGTCCGTTACCCGAGTGGCGCAAGCCATCGACGAGGAGTTTCGCAACGCCGATCGTCCCACCAAGACCGAAACCGAACATGCTTTTGAGTTGGGCTTCATCGGGATGCTGGGCAACATCAAGGCTTTCATCATGAGCATTTGCCTGGCGGTGGTCTTCACTATCCTGCTGGTGTCGGCCAATACCATGGCCATGTCGATTCGCGAGCGGACGCGGGAAGTTGCGGTTTTGAAGACTCTGGGTTTCACCCGCAACAGCATTCTGGGATTGTTTGTCGGCGAGGCGGTTTCGCTGGCGGTGGTGGGAGGGCTGATCGGCGCAATGATCTGCTTTCTTGGGGTGAAGCTGATGTCGAGCCAGGGAGGAATGTTCACCGGCATGAAGGTCACTCCGCTCACCATAGGGGCGGCCTTGCTGATCGCGGCCGTTGTGGGCTTCGCCAGCTCCTTTATACCGTCCTATCACGCGGCCAAGGTCAACATCGTGGATGGCTTGCGTCACATCGGGTGAGTTGCAAAACCTGAGTTGCAGGAACGAAGACGAGATAAGACATGGCAATCCCTCTCAGCTATAACGTGCGCAATCTGCGGCTACGCAAGAGCCTCACCATCATGACCGCTCTTGGAATCGCGCTCACAGTTGCCACGGCGGTCTTCATCATGGCGCTCCTGGCGGGCCTGGGCCGCGCCTTTGCCACCACCGGCGATCCCCTGAATGTGCTGATGCTGCGCAAAGGTTCGGACTCGGAGCTGGCGGCCGGCGGAGTATCGCGGGATGCGTTGCAGGTGTTGAAGGACTTGCCCGGCGTTGCCAAGAACAGCAAAGGCGAACCTCTGGCATCGGGCGAAGACATTCTAGTGGTGGTGCTGCCGCGCAAGGGCGGGACCGGCGAGACCAACGTGACCACTCGCTTCCTCACTCCGCTGGGAATTGAGATGCGGCCTCAAATCAAAATCACCCAGGGGCGATGGTTCACGCCGGGACAGCGGGAAGTGGTGGTAAGCAGTTCGATCAACCGGCGCTTTGAGCACACGAACCTCGGCGATACCGTGCACATCGGCAAGGGTGAGTGGCCGATCGTAGGCATCTTTGACGGCAGCGGCACGGCGCATGATTCCGAAATCTGGGGAGACATCAATCAATTGGTCACCGACTTCGAGCGCACGGTGTACTCCTCGGTCCTGGTGCGCGCGACCGATCCGGTTGCGGCCCAGGCGCTGAAAAACCGGGCCAACGACGATCAGCGCCTCGAACTGAATGGCCTGCTGGAACCCGACTACTACGCCTCGCAAACCAAGTCGGGAGGTCCCATCAAGTTTGTCGGCTGGATTGTCGCCTGCATCATGGCCGTCGGCTCCTGCTTCGCCGCCGCCAACACCATGTACGCCGCGGTGGCGTATCGCGGGCGCGAGATTGCCACCCTGCGCGTGATCGGATTCTCGCGTCCCAGTATTCTGACTTCGTTCATGCTGGAATCGCTGCTGCTGTCCCTGCTGGGTGCGACGCTCGGCATCGTCCTGATGTTGCCGTTCAATGGCATGACCACGGGAACGCAGAATCAGGTGACCTTCAGCGAAGTCGTATTCAGCCTGCAGATGACGCCGGCCGTGGTGGTAACAGCCATTGCGTTTGCCCTCATCATGGGAGTGGTAGGCGGGTTTGCTCCGGCGTGGCACGCGGCGCGCCGGGACATTCTGAGCGCACTGCGGGATTAATTTATAACTTGGGGATCGGCGGGCAGGATGCCCGCCGGACAGCCGGCGGGACGCCGGCGCTACGTTAAAGAAAATGGCGATTGACGCAAAACACGAAGACTTGCGCAGCCTGCGAATCGATCGCAATGCGCGCACCGGCGGCGAAGGCGAACCTCCAGCCTGGGCGCGCCGCTACATCTTGATCGGAATCGGGCTGCTGGTTCTGCTCGGGCTGGTCGCGCTGGCTTACCGCCTGTTCTCGCGCGATGCGCCTGAAGTGACCGTAGTTCGTGCCTCGGCGCAGAGCAGCGAGGTGGGCGGAGTGGTGCTCTCCGCCAGCGGCTACATTGTGGCCCACCACAAGATCAATCTGAATTCCAAGGTGACCGGCCGGGTGAAGTGGATCGGCGTGGAGAAGGGAGACAAGGTCAAGGAAGGCCAGATCCTGGTGCGCCTGGAAGATGACGAGTTCCGCGCCCAGTACGAACAGGCCAGAGGCGCAGCCGATAACGCCTCGGCTTATCTTCAGCAATTGCAGAATGGATCTCGTCCTGAGGAAATTCAGCAGGCCCAGCACAATCTCGATGAAGCCCGAGCCACGCTGGCCAACGACAGAATTACACTGGTTCGAACTCGCAACTTGGTGTCGCAGGGTGTGCTTTCGCAACAGGCCCTCGATGACGCCACCGCGAAGTTTGAAGCTGACCAGCAGCGGGTGAATTCGCTGGACAAAGGTTTCCAGCTGGCCAAAATTGGTCCGCGCCAGGAGGAGATCGCTCGCGCCCGCGGCGCTCTGCAACAAGCTCAGGGTCAGGCTGATTATG
>JBGQIG010000303.1:0-4162 GCA_041498365.1 Terriglobia bacterium
CGCATAAAGGGTCCGCACGCCAGCAGGCCCGAAAGCAGCGGCGACCTATTGTTACAGCGCAAAGGAAGATTTTGCAGCGTACGGATAAACCCGCCGCCGCTGGCGACCAGCGCTGCGCCCGCGGCAACGTCCCATTCATGTTTCGGCGTGAGGGTGAAAGTGACATCCGCCAGCCCAGCCGAGACCAGCGCCAGTTTATAGGCCACCGATCCGATGGGACGGACCTTGAGCGTGCCTTTCTGGAATCGCTTCCACTCCCCACGTTTGGTCTCGCTCCGGCTGGCCAGGACAAGGGCGCCGTCAAGGCTGGTTCGCTGGCTGGCGCGGGCCGGCTTTCTGTTGTAGGTGACGCCCGACTCCAAGGAACCTAGAAAAATCTCATTGGTGGCAGGATTGCAGATTCCTCCTGCCACAGGAATTCCATCTTCCACCATAGCGACTGAAACGCAGAACTCGGGAATGCCAGCGACAAACTCACGCGTGCCATCGAGAGGATCTACGATCCAGACGCGCTTTTTCTCGAGCCGGGACAGGTCGTCCGCGCTTTCCTCCGAGAGCCAGCCTTCGCCTTCGCGTAGCAATGCCTCGCGCAGGACTGTATCCACAGCTTTGTCGGCTTCTGTGACCGGATCGTGGCCCGCTTTGTATTCTGCTTCGATGGCGCCCAAAGTGAAACGAGAGAAGACCTGACGGGCAGCCTCCAGCGCGGACTGAATTCGTTGCAGAGTCTCTGCGTGGGAAGAATTAGTCATGAATGGGCTCTAATCTCTCCTCGTGCGATCCGGTTTCCACTTTGCGTTCTTTGCATAGACTACGGTCAAAAAGCTTTTAACCGCAAAGAGCGCGAAGGACCCGCAAAGAACGCAAAGGAACCCCGTCTAGGCTGGCTCCCCATTCACGCCCACGAAGCCCTCCCGCTCTAGATGCAGAATTATTTCCTGGGCGGCTTCTTCGGGAGTCAAGTCAGCCGTGTTGATGACCACCTCGGCATCCTTCGGTTCTTCGTAGGGATCGGAAATTCCGGTGAACTCCTTGAGAATCCCGGCCCGCGCTTTGGCGTAAAGCCCTTTGCGATCACGCTGCTCACAGACCTCGACCGAGGTGGAAACATGCACCAGGATGAACCCGCCCATGGGTTCGATCAATCCGCGTACGTGTTTGCGGGTTGCGTCGTAAGGAGCGATAGGGGCGCAGATCGCGATGCCGCCGTTCTTGGTGATTTCAGAAGCCACATAGCCGATGCGGCGGATGTTGATATCGCGATGTTCCTTGGAAAAGCCAAGTTCCGACGAGAGGTGCTTCCGCACCAGGTCGCCGTCCAGCAGGGTTACCGGACGGCCGCCGGTCTCCAGAAACTTGGTCAGCAATACATTAGCGATGGTTGATTTGCCAGAACCCGAGAGTCCGGTAAAGAAAATTGTCACGCCCTGCTTGTGACGTGGAGGATAGCTGCGCCGCAATTCATGAACCACTTCCGGGTAAGTGAACCAGCTGGGAATGTCGCGGCCTTCATTGAGCCGCTGGCGCAAGTCTGTGCCCGAAATGTTCAGCACGCGGGCACCCTTGGGGACTTCGTCGTCCGGGAAGTACTTGTCCTGATCTTCCAGGTAAACCATCATGTTGAACGGCACCATGGTGACGCCGATATCTGCCTGATGCTTCCTGAAAACCTCCTGCGCCTCGTAGGGACCATAGAAAGGTTTGCCGTCCGTGTCGTTGCCGGGGCCGGCGTGATCGCGGCCTACGATGAAGTGCGTGCAGCCATGGTTTTTGCGAATCAGTGCGTGCCAGATCGCTTCCCGCGGTCCACCCATGCGCATGGCCAGGGGGAGCAGGGAAAGTTTCACCGTCCCCGGCGGGTACTTTGACGTCAGCAACTGGTAGCAACGTACGCGAGTGAAGTAATCCACGTCACCGGGCTTGGTCATGCCCACCACCGGCTGGATCAAAAGATTGGCTTCCACCTGCTTGGCAGCGCGGAAAGTGAGCTCCTGGTGTGCGCGATGCATGGGATTGCGCGTCTGGAAGGCAACGATACGGCGCCAACCTAGGCGCGCGAACTCCGCACGCAGTTCAGCTGGAGTCAGGCGCAGAGCGCGGAAGTCATAGTGCGAAGGCGCCTGGGTGCCCTCGATTCTGCCTCCCACGTACCAGGGGTTGGCCTTGTTCATTAAGTAGTCCGCACCTGGATGAGCCTTGCTTGTGCTGTTGAAGACCGCCTTGGCTTCAGCCTGGCGGTCGGGCTGCCACACGTCCTCGACATGCAACGTGGCCAGCATGACCCCTTCGGGATCGCGCAACGCGACCTTGCTACTGCCTGGCTTGAGCCCTTTGGCGAAGTCTTCGCTGACGTCCAGCGTGACAGGCATGGGCCAGAGAAGACCGCTGGCCAGCCGCATTTGGTTACAGACGCCTTCGTAGTCTGCCCGAGCCATGAATCCACGGAGCGGCGAGAAGCCGCCACTGAGCAGCAATTCAAGATCGCAGATCTGGCGAGCGCTGAGGTCCCACGAGGGCCATTCGCGCGAGCGGGCCTTCAGCTCATTGGCGGCTTCCGGTTGTGCGACGAGATCGACAAGCTCTCCACCGTGCGGCGGGATAAGGTGACTGCTCGAAGTGGTCAAACCCTTTGGCCTCCAGGAATTTTTTGAGAGTCTCGTGTCAGCAATTGTGTGACGTCGGCAGGAGCAGAAATCCTGTCCTAATTGATGTGGGAAGGCTGTTTCGGTTGCACTATTTCTTGGACTCGCTCCTCTGTCACGGCGGAACTCTGGAGAGCGGCCTTGGGCTCGGTAATTGAGTATTTCAGCAGGCACCAGAGGGCGCGAAACCCATCCTTCCATCCTATCTTCTTGCCTTCCTCATAGGTGCGCCCCGAGTAGCTGATGCCGACTTCATAGATTCGCAGCCGGCGCTTCGCCACCTTGACGGTGATTTCCGGCTCAAAGCCGAATCGGTTCTCCTCGAGGGGAATCGCCTGGACAATTTCCCGACGGAATGCCTTGTAGCAGGTTTCCATGTCGCTCAGGTTGATGTTCGTGAGGCAATTTGAGAGCAAAGTGAGCAGCTGGTTGCCCATGAAATGCCAGAAGTAGAGCACCCGATGCGGCCTGCTCCCCAGAAAGCGTGAGCCATAGACTACGTCGGCCTTGCCTTGCAGCAAGGGATCGAGCAGGCTGGGATAATCGGCTGGATCGTACTCCAGGTCGGCGTCTTGAATCAGGACAAAATCTCCGGTGGCTTCCTGAATGCCGCGCCGCAGGGCTGCGCCCTTGCCCACGTTCTGCGGCTGCAGCAACACTCGTAAGTGCGGATACTGATTTTGTAGTTCATCCAGAATTTCTCTGGAACCGTCGCGCGAACCGTCATCCACACAGATCAGTTCCAGCTCCAGCGGAACCGCGAGCACGCGTTCGACAATTGTCCGCAGGGTGCGGCGCTCGTTATACACCGGCATGACGACGGACAATTTCATAACGGGAAGTGCTTTCCAGTTTAAAACAAACTGGCCTCGCCATGATCGCTACAATCGCAGAAATCCGGGTGACCGGCTAACCAACTACATGGGGGTGAGCGGCAGATTGCGCCGGGCTAGGTGTATCAGGCGCTATTCGATTCGGCCCTGCGCACGAGGTTAGCATTACCGTTACACTCGAATGTGACCCACGGTTAACACTCCGTTATCAGGTAAAAGGTGTAATTAGTTCCAATTTCGCCCATAGATTGAGGAAAAATTTCTCGCGTGCCCTTCCCCTTAGCCTGTAGACAAAGCACTTAGCTCTGCCAAGTGGGATTGCGAACCATGCCGAAAGGTCGGCAGGCTCGGCAGTTATCATAAGAAAGTTCGGCCTTCAGCGGTGCAAACTCCCCCGCGAATACAAGACCCGGTCCGGACTCCATGTTGCGCCTTTTATCTTCATGAAGTCGAGCTCTGGAGCCAATTTTCACCAAAGCAACTATGCCATAGAAAATAAATAACTTGCCAACGCGAATGCGGTGCCGGGCAATCTCTCTCTGATCATGTCCAGCCGCCTGAGGAAATCCCCTCTTTTTCGCCGAATGGCGATATCCACGGTCAGCTTGGCAGTGTGCATGCTATGAATTTTGGGAGAAATCAAAATAGTTGGAGTACGGACTGCTTCGGATGCCGCAAGACGACATC
>JBGQIG010000304.1:0-4152 GCA_041498365.1 Terriglobia bacterium
AACATTTTGCTGAGGCACAACGGCGGGCTGCGTAATTTAGCCCGCCTCCTGCCCGCTGGATGGATCCTTCTCTTTCGCGTACCCCCCTTTGAAAAATCTCCTCGCAGGTGACTGATGACCATTGCTGAACTAAAAGAGAAAAATATTACCGAGCTAACCAAGATCGCCCGATCTTTGGACTTGCCCGGAGCTAGCGGATTGCGCAAGCAAGACCTGATCTTCAAGATTCTCCAGGCCCAGAGCGAAAAGGAAGGCCACTTTTTTGCCGAGGGCGTGCTGGAAATCCTGCCCGACGGCTACGGCTTTCTGCGCTCGCCCGACTACAACTATCTGCCTGGCCCAGACGATATCTACGTCTCGCCGTCGCAGATTCGCAAGTTTGACCTGAAGACCGGCGACACCATCAGCGGCCAGGTTCGTCCGCCGCACGAGGGCGAGAAATACTTTGCCCTGGTCAAGATTGAAGCCGTCAACTTCGAATCGCCGGAAGAAGCACGCAACAAGATTCTGTTCGATAACCTGACGCCGCTGTATCCGCAGGAGCGCTTGAAGCTTGAAACTACCCGCGAGAACGTCAGCGCCCGGGTGATGGATCTGCTCACGCCGCTGGGCAAAGGGCAGCGCGGCCTGATCGTTTCGCCGCCTCGCGCCGGCAAGACCATGCTGCTGCAGAATGTCGCGAATTCGATTACCACCAACCATCCCGAAG
Source organism: Terriglobia bacterium (assembly GCA_041498365.1). Lineage (GTDB taxonomy): Bacteria > Acidobacteriota > Terriglobia > Terriglobales > Acidobacteriaceae > JAIQFF01. The sequence goes on from JBGQIG010000304.1 coordinate 710, forward strand.
TGGTGCTGATGGTTTTGCTGATCGACGAGCGTCCGGAAGAAGTTACCGACATGCAGCGCTCGGTCAAGGGTGAGGTGATCTCATCGACCTTCGACGAACCCGCCGCCCGCCACGTGCAAGTGGCGGAAATGGTGATCGAGAAGGCCAAGCGCCTGGTGGAGCACAAGCGAGACGTGGTGATCCTGCTGGATTCGATTACGCGCCTGGCTCGCGCTTATAACACCATCGTGCCGCCCAGCGGCAAGGTTCTCTCCGGCGGCGTGGATTCGAACGCGCTGCAACGTCCGAAACGCTTCTTCGGTTCCGCCCGGAACATTGAAGAGGGTGGCTCGTTGACCATCATTGCCACCGCGCTGATTGACACCGGATCGCGCATGGATGACGTGATCTTTGAAGAATTCAAAGGGACTGGCAATTCCGAAATCATCCTGGACCGCAAACTGGTTGACAAGCGGACCTTCCCGGCCATCGATATCCAGCGCTCGGGTACGCGTAAGGAAGAGCTCCTGATCCCGAAGGAAGATCTGACGCGGATCTGGGTCCTGCGCAAAGTGCTGAACCCGCTCTCGCCCGTGGAAGCGATGGAGCTGCTGATCGACAAGCTGAGCAAGACGAAGTCGAACGGCGAGTTTCTGTCGAACATGAGCTCGCTGTAGCAAATTTAGGCGCGAGCGTCCCGCTCGTGCTTCGGTTTTGACTTTGTCTCATCCACCAGTCCCTGGTCCCTCGTACCTGTGAGCCGCGGTCGTCTCGATGAAGCCGCCGGCCTATCGCACGCCCCGGGCCAGCACGAGCGAGACGCTCGCGCCTACATTGAACTCACGAACGTATAATGAGTGCAAATTTTTCTGCCTCTCGAGGTGCTTGTGCGATTCAACGCGCTCTCACGCATTGTTCTAGCGCTTGTGCTCACGGCGGTGCTGCCTTCCGTCTCCCAGAGTAACCCTCTGCAGTTCCCGCAGGTTCCTCCCCTCCAGCAGAGGCCTGGCCGCGAAGACGAGCCCCGCCTCAAGATGGAGAAGGAGATGGCCAAGAGGGCCAATCAGGCTCGCCAAGCCGAGCTCAAGCGCGACACCGAGAAACTGCTCAAGCTGGCGACGGAACTGAAGGAGTCCGTGGACAAGACCAACGAGAGCACGCTGTCCGTGGATGTGGTCAAGAGGGCGGAGGAGATTGAAAAGCTGGCCCACAGCGTGAAAGACAAAATGAAGGGAGCTTACTGAGGAGAGTAGCCAACCGCCCGATGCCAGTCCGCCCACCAGCCCCAGGGCGCCGTCAACCACATCACCATACCGCCCCAGGCAAGAGATGTTACGTTCGGTGGAGCGCCGGCAAACAGAGTACTCAGCCAGCCAAAGAAAAGAAATGCGATGAGTGCCCAGAATCCGTAGCGGCCAACCTTGTCGCGTGCCCGGGTGCAACTCAGATAGATCCACAAGCCGACGCCGAAGAATAGAACCTCCGCCGCGATCGACGCCGCCAAGGAGTTCCACAATCCCAAGCCGACGCGCACCTGACCTCCGGGACCCAACTGAAGATCGGGACGATGCACGATGAAATCAAGCACCCAATGGCTGAGCACGGTTGCGCCAATTACCAACGCAGTCCGCAGATTCCGTCGTAGCCCGTAATAAATTCCGCTGAAAAGGAAAGCCCACACCACTACCATCAACAAACTGTGCGAGATGGGATAGTCGGTGAAGTCAAGGGGCGAGACTTTGGTAATACCCGGGGCGATTCTCACGTGCTCAATGCCCAGCAGCAGGAACAGAGGCCATAGGAAATCAATGAATTGGGCGGCCAGAATGAGCGTGCCGAGCGAAGTCCTGGGGGCAATTTTTTTGGCAGCGAGCGCGACGCCAAAATGGCCAATGAACATAGCAGGAAGTTGCCGCCCTAAAATAACCAGGGTACCTGGGAATCGTAAGCTTCGGCGCCTGCCTGCCCGCTCGTGGAGGTCCTGGCGTCGCACGGGGGAGACGCCCGTCGCTACATTGACCGAACCAACTAGGTTCGTTCCGTGCCAATACGCATTCCGTAGAACGAGCGATAGACAAAGAAGACGGACACGGCGAAGAAAGCCACTGCCAGCAAGTGACTGACTGAGCTGCCGGCTTCGGTCGTCAGCTTGACCGCCAACTCCACGGCGAGCAGGCCGAATAGCGTAGTGAACTTAATGACTGGGTTCATGGCCACGGACGAGGTGTCTTTGAACGGGTCGCCTACTGTATCGCCCACCACGGTGGCATCGTGCAACGGAGTGCCTTTCTGCTTTAGCTCCACCTCAACGATCTTTTTGGCGTTGTCCCAGGCTGCGCCCGCGTTGGCCATGAAAATCGCCTGATACAAGCCGAAGATGGCGATTGAGATCAGGTAGCCGATAAAGAAGAACGGTTCCACAAAAGCGAAGGTCAGCGTGCCGAAGAAAACCGCCAGGAAGATATTGAACATACCTTTCTGCGCATACCGGGTACAGATCTCGACTACCTTCTTGCTGTCAGCTACGGAGGCTTTCTCCACTCCCTCCAGCTTGATGTTGGCCTTGATGAATTCCACGGCGCGGTAAGCTCCCGTGGTCACAGCTTGAGTGGATGCCCCGGTGAACCAGTAGATCATGGCCCCGCCCGTGATCAGTCCCAGGAAGAACGGCGCGTGCAGCAACGACAACTTCTGCACATTTTCCGTGAGTCCGTTGGTCAGCGCCATGATGATGGAGAAAATCATGGTGGTGGCGCCGACCACGGCCGTGCCGATCAGCACTGGCTTGGCAGTGGCCTTGAACGTGTTGCCCGCGCCGTCGTTGGCTTCCAGCAAATGTTTGGCGCGCTCAAAGTTTACGTCTACGTTGAAATCTTTCTTGATCTCCTGCTTCACATTGGGGACCTGCTCGATAAGCGAAAGCTCGTACACCGACTGCGCGTTGTCGGTCACCGGGCCGTAGGAATCCACCGCGATGGTCACCGGCCCCATACCCAGAAATCCGAAAGCTACCAGGCCGAAGGCGAATACCGGAGCGGCAATCATCAGGGCGCCGAGGCCCATGGCGCTGAAGTAGTAGGCGATGGACATCAGGGTCACCATGGTCAGTCCCAGCCAGTACGCGGAGAAGTTGCCGGCCACGAATCCGGAGAGGATACCGAGCGACGCACCGCCCTCCTGAGCCGAAGTCACTACGTCGTTGACGTGCCGCGATTCGGTTGAAGTGAACACCTTGACCAGTTCAGGAATGACGGCCCCGGCCAGCGTGCCGCAGGAGATGATCGACGCCAGCTTCCACCAGAGCGTGGTGTCTCCACCAAGGTCCGGAACGATGATCGAAGAGATGACGTAGGTGATGGCGATGGAGACCAGCGAAGTAATCCAAACCAGCGAGGTCAGGGGCGCCTCGAAATTCATTTCGTCGACCTTGCCATACCTTGCCTTGGCGATGGCGCCGTTGATGA
>JBGQIG010000305.1:0-4147 GCA_041498365.1 Terriglobia bacterium
AGCCGAAATTGCAATTCGCGCGCCAGGGCCAGGTCGCGCTCCAGACGCTTTTCCTGCCGGGCGATCTCTTCATACAGCCTGGCATTCTCGATGGCGATCGCAACCTGTGCCGCCAGTGTAGTGACGGTGCGCTGGTGATCCTCAGTGAAAAATCCACGCCGGGTATGTTCCAGATCCAGCACTCCGATCACTTTGTCTTTGTAAATCAGAGGAACCGCCATCTCCGAGCGCGTCTCCGGGTTCAGCAAAATGTAGCGCGGATCTTTGCTGACGTCGGCTACCAGCACAGCCTGGCGATGCTGCACTGCATAGCCCACCAGCCCTTTGCCCAAGGGGACGTCGTGCTTAAGCTGGATGTTTTCCTGAAAGCGCAGGGAAAAACGGTGCTGCAATTTTTCTCCCGCAGCGTCCACCAGCAGGATGCTGAACATCTGGTAATCGATCAGGCGGCTTAGCAGTTCGGCGATGCGCTTGAGCAACTCGTCGAGGTTAAGAATCGAGGTGAGTTCGCGCGCAATTTCGTTCAGCAGAACCAGAGTGCGTGCCTGGCGAGTTGTGCGGGTGTAGAGGCGGGCATTCTCGATCCCTACCGCCATGCGTGAACCGATCAGGGTCAACAGCCGCTTGTGCTCCTCGGTAAAGCGGCCCGCTTCCTGCGTTTCCAGATTGAGCACCCCGATTACCCGGTTCTTCACGATGAGTGGAATGGCCAGCTCGGAACGCACGTTAGGAGCGGCGGAGATGTACTCGGGATGCTTTGACACGTCATCTACTAGGATCGCCTCGCGCCGTTTGGCGGCTAACCCGGTTACCCCCTGGCCTATTTTGATCTTCACCCGCTCGGCGACTTCGCGCGCGTATCCGACCTGGAAACGGATGCGCAACTCCTGGGTTTTCTCATTGACCAGCAGGATGGCGAAGATTTCGTAGTCGATGACTTTGCGGACCAATTCCGCCACCCGCCGCAGGGTGGTGTCCAGATCGAGAGTGGTGTTGACGACATCCGCCACTTCGAGCAGCAAAGGTTCAACTTTCAACTGATCGGATTGAGTGGTTACGGTTTCCACGAATCTTTATGATAACAGCGAGTCCGGCGTGAATCGGATTCAGCCGTACCTGGTAAACCAACTTGACGAGGCAGAGGCGGAGGCTGTTCTGAAACACAGCTTGCCTAGCGACGAAACAGAAAGTCACGCAGGCAATCATCCTTCCCGCGGCACGACGCAAATGTCCGGAAGATTTCTGTACTTCTCCGCGTAATCCAGCCCATAGCCAACCACGAACTCGTCTGGAATGCTGAAACCAACGTAGTCGGCTTTTATCGGCTGTTTTCTGCGCGAAGGTTTGTCGAGCAGGGCCGCAATCCGGAGGGATTGCGGCTGGCGCGCCATCAGCATCTTTTTCAAGTACGTCAGCGTGAGCCCGGTATCCAGAATATCTTCCACCAGGATCACATTCTTGCCGATCATGGATTGGTCCATATCCTTGGTCAGCCGTACTTCGCCGGTCGAGTCCCAACCGTTCTTCAGCTCCTGGGCAGGACTGGGGCGGTTGCCATAGCTGGAAACGCCAATAAAGTCGAAGGTGGCATCAACCTTCAGCTGGCGGGACAAATCGCTGAGAAAGATGGCTGCGCCCTTCAACACTCCTAGAAGGATTACGGATTGACCGGCGTAGTCGCGGTTGATGTCGGCGCCCATTTCAGCCACACGTTGGGCGATCTGTTCACGCGTTATCAGGACCTTCAACTCAGCCATGGCGATTCATATTAAACTAAAGCACTTGGCATTTGGCACTTGGCTACCGCCCTTGGCGCGTTCGGCAATGGCTTCTAAGGACCAAGTGCTAATTGCCAATTGCTAATTGCTGACTGAGGAAGCCCTCACCTATGAAACTCAGTGGAATCAAGCTGACCTGGCTGGGTCACGCCACGTTTCGCATGGAAACGCCGGGTGGTAAGACAATCATCGTAGACCCGTGGGTCATGGGCAATCCCATGTGCCCGGCGAAGGACAAAGACATCAAGAATGTGGACGTCCTGCTTTGTACCCACGGCCACTTCGACCACATCGGCGATGCGGTCGAAATCGCGAAGAAACATACTCCTGTTGTGGTCGCCATCCCCGAGCTTGGCCACTGGCTGGAAAAGAAGGGGGTAAAGCAGGTCTCGAGCATGAACAAGGGAGGCACGCAAACCGTCGGGGACATCAAGGTCACGATGGTTCACGCCGACCACTCCTGCGGCATCACGGATGGTGACCAGATCGTCTACGGCGGCGAAGCCTGCGGCTACGTGATCGAGTTTTCCAACGGCGTCAAAATCTACCACGCAGGCGACACCAATGTGTTCGGCGACATGGCGATCATTCGTGACCTTTACGCACCCGACGTTGCCATGATTCCTATCGGCGATCACTACACCATGTCGCCGCGTGAAGCCGCCTACGCCTGCAAGCTTCTCCAGCCGAAGACGGTCGTCCCTATGCACTTCGGCACCTTCCCGATCCTGACAGGCCGGCCAGGCGACTTACAGAAGCTGGCGCCAAGTGTAGAAGTAGTAGAGATGAAACCGGGTGTGACGTTGTCGTAATTACCAGCTAAGGAGCCAACTTGGCAAAGAAGAATGACACCAATGCCTCCTGGCGCATGGGCGGAATCACCGTTCCCGCCGTCGAGGACTATCTATACTCTCTGCTTCCTCCACGCGACGAGCTCTTGACCGAAATCGAAGCCCAGGCGGCCAAGCGCGACATCCCTATCGTCGGTCCGGCCGTGGGCCGCATTTTGTATCAATTGGCGCTGATGATCACCGCGAGGACCGTTTTCGAGCTGGGCTCGGCGATCGGCTATTCCACCATCTGGTGGGCCCGGGCGGTGGGCGATGGCGGCCGTGTGATCTACACCGATGGCGACCGCAAGAATGCCGAGGAAGCGCGCCGCTACTTCGACCGGGCAGGAGTGAGCAAGCAAATCACCCTCAAAACCGGTGACGCGCTCGAGCTTCTCTCCGAGGAGAAGGAGCAATTCGACATCATCTTCAATGATGTAGATAAAGAAGACTACCCGCGCGTCTTCAAGCTGGCCCCGCCGCGGCTGCGCAAAGGCGGCATGTTCATTACTGACAACGTTCTATGGAGCGGAAAAGTCGCGCAGAACAGTCCGGCCGAGGCCTCGACCAAAGCGATTCTGGAATTCAACCGCTTGCTCTACGGCTCGCCAGACTTGTTTACGACGATATTGCCGATCCGGGACGGAATTGCGGTAGCAATAAAAAAGTAGGACAACTGAGAACCGAGAACTCCTAACTGAAAACCGGGTTTTTGCCTTCCTTCCCGAGCAGAAACCAGGCCACGACAACTACATCGAGTTGACCGGAATCGCGGTCACATCTTCCACCAGTCCCACTTCCTTTTGCAGGAATGGCTCGGCGTAGGTGACCCCGCCTAACATGCCATAGAACTGTGCCATGGCTTCAATGCGTGAGCGAATCTCGTCACGGGCAGGAAAGATATCCTTGCCCGCTTCCTGATCGCTGAACTGCGACCTGTAAGCCATCAGTGCCTGAAAACGGCCTTCAAATTGTTCCGTGATATCGACAACAAAGGTTGGCCGCACGTCGTAGTAGAGCGTGGCGTAAATAATCTTGAACGGCCGGTGGGGATCAGTAGCGCCAGCATCCTGCCGGCTGTCCTGAGGGCGTCCCGCCCTCAGGGCCGCTGGCGCAACGTCTTCCGGGGCGGGGGTGCCGCTCGCGGGCGAGGGCGCCCGCGCCACACGGACATCCAGTTTGGCCAGTCCCGCCAGAAAGCACGCTTCATATCCCAGAACCGAAGCGGTGTAGTGGTCCGGATGCCGGCCCTTCCAGTAGGGCAATATCACCACTCGCGGCCGTTGCTGGCGAATCACTCGCGCGACCTTCAGCCGGTTTTCCCAGGTGTTTTCTACCCGTCCATCGGGGATGTCGAGCGCGTGTCGCCACGCCGCGCACAATATTTTAGCGGCTTCGGCAGCCTCGCGGGCGCGATCTTCGGCGTTACCACGGGTTCCCATCTCACCTTGTGTGAGATCGAGGATTCCGGTGCGGTAGCCGCGCTGCGCCATCTTCAGCAGGGTGCCTCCGCAGGTCTGTTCCACGTCGTCACGGTGC
>JBGQIG010000306.1:0-4146 GCA_041498365.1 Terriglobia bacterium
ACCTGCAGAACCTTGGGATCGTAGCTGACCTGCAAGGGCACGGAATACACATTCTGCGCCCCGTTGAGCATCACATTCACAGTGAAAGTGGACCCCGTAGGTTGCGTGACGTTGGCGGGATCGAACACGAAACTGGCTGCGCCTGGAGCGGCCTGCGGCGGAGCGGGCGCCGGCTGCTCGGAACTTGGAGCTTGTGCGGGCACCGCTCCCGGAGCCTCGCCCCCTGGCGCGGCAGGCGGTGTCTGGCTGGCGCGCCGCAACCCGATGGCGGAGGCGGTCCCCACTTCCAAAGCTCTCTGATTCAGTTCGCTCAGTTCCTGCCCGCGGATGATATGCGGAATCAAAGCGAAAACGATCTCGTTTTCCTTGTGCTCCACATTGCTCTGAGAGAAGAAGTACTTCAGGATAGGAATTTGCGCCAGCCCGGGAATGCCGCTCAAAGACTTAATGTCCTGATCTTCCAATATTCCGCCCAGGATGTTCACTTCGCCTTCCTTGAGGCGAATTTCATGTTCGATCTTCCTCTGGCCGATCACCGGCTGGCTGATACCGCCGATGTTCGATTGTCCGGTCACGGACGAAATATCCATCGAGACCTTCAGCGTTACTTCGCGCCCGGCATGCACCTTGGGGGTGATGTCAATGTTCACGCCGACATCAAGATATTGGAATTGAGTATTCACCAGCGGATTGATGCCCACCCCACCGATGCCGGGCTGGAACGAACCCGTTGCCACCGGCACGCGGTCACCGATCTTGAGCGAAGCTTTCTGTCCATCCACAGCGCGGATCTGCGGGTTCTGGATCAGCTTTGTGCTGCTGTCACTGAAGAGTGCGGTCGCGGTCGCAGGCGGAATGGTGACCGTGAAATCGGTCGCGTTCAGGTTGCCCAGCCGGTTCAGGTTGATCTGGTTCGCAGTTCCCGAGGTGCTGCTCACGCTATTGTTGGTTGAGCTGCTGGTGATGGTATTGTTTGTGGTCAAATTGCTCTGCAAGGCTACCGTGGCGCTGGTCGGCGGGTTGATTCCCAGATTCCGGGTCTTGTCGCGGCTCACCTGCATGATCGCGACTTCCACGATCACTTCCGAACGCGCCTTGTCCAGATCGCCTACCAATTTTTCCGCCAGCGCAATCTGGTCGGGCGTGCCGCGCACCACCAAGGCTCCCTGCGAAGGCAGGGGCTGGACGCGGGAGATTTCCAGGATTTGCCGCAGGGCGTTCACCACATCCTGCAGTTCCGTCGGTTGCGACAGGTTCGCCAGATAAAACGTCTTGATTACGCTCTGTTCAACTTCTTTGCGCTTCGCCGGATTGTCCGAGGCTACGAAGATCGTATTCGGTGTCACTGGCCTCCAGAACGTCTTCGATTCCAGGGCAATGATCTCCAGCGCTTCCTGCAGCGTAACCCCGTTCAGCTCGATTTTGATCCGGCGCGAAGTGTAGTCAGGGTCGAACAAAACGTTAATCCCCGCCAGCTTGCCCACCGTTTCGTAAATGATCTTGGTATCTTCGGTGAGCTTGAGGGTAATGGGGATGTTCGAGATCGCGGCCAGATCGACGGGGCCCTGCGCTTCCGCCACCCGCCTTTGCAAACCCGCAGGTGGTGACGGGGTCCCGGAGCGCGATGCGGGAGCGTTGCCCGCGTCAATCAACTTCTGCGTACGGCGGATTTCCTGTTGGGCGATGAAGCTCGAAGAATCGATCTCCGCCGCCTTCTGGAACTCGGTCATGGCTTCCTGCAGCTTGCCCGCCTCGCGCAACAATTGCCCGCGATGCACGTGCGAGGCGCCGGCCAGGAATCGGGTCCGCTGGTAGGACGCCCGGTATGCCAGGTCCCTGGGCTTCTGCTCGTAGGCCTGCTTGAAGAAATCGTAAGCCGCTTCATAATTCTGGCGGGCTTCGGCGTCTTTCCCTTTGTTGTACAACGACTTGGCGCTCTCCGGCGAGGCAGGCAGGGCTATGGCCGCTACGAGCAATAGAACAGCCGCCAGGCGAATCAGGCGTGTCTTCACTGGACCCTCGCAGGCAGTCTTCCCTCAGGGTTCGGCCAAGGACCCTGGGCTAGGCCGCTGAATATGCGCTGTTGGAGATATAAGCTGGCTGATTATAGCATCGCTCCTCAGCGGTGGAAGTGACTGCTGTGGTAGCAGTTAAACTCATTGGTCTTAGTCCCAACGGCGTTACCCCGCGGGCCAGTTGTCGCGCCGCAAAATGTAGGCGCGAGCGTCCCGCTCGCGCTGTGGCGGAGTTCTCTGAGCTACGGGTGCCTACATTTCTCCTCGGGCCCGCACGAGCGTGGACGCTCGCGCCTACATTAGTCAGATGAGTTAACCTATTTACCGCCATGACCCGCCAGCCCGCACATCAGACCCGGCCCAATCCCGAGAAGAATCCCCGCCGCGACCCTACTGCCGCCGGCCAACGCGATGCCGCAGTGAACCGGGTTGCCGCCCATAATTACTTCTTGATGGAAAAATTCGAGACCGGGGTTGCCTTAACCGGTACCGAAGTCAAATCAGTCCGCGCCGGCCGCGCCAATCTCAAAGACTCTTACGGGCTGCTGAAGGACGGAGAGCTTTGGCTGCTTAACTGCCACATCGGCCCCTATGACCATGGCAACATCTTCAACCACGCGCCGCTGCGCACGCGCAAGCTGCTGGTCCACAAGGAGGAGATTCGCAAACTGATTGGCAAGACCCAGCAGAAAGGACTGACCCTCATTCCCACTCGCATGTATTTCAAAAACGGCAGGGTGAAAGTTGAACTCGCCCTGGCGAAGGGCAAGCAACTGTGGGACAAGCGCGAGACCGAACGCCGCCGTACGGCCGACCGCGAGGCTAGAGAGGCCATCACCCGCTCGCGCAAAGGCCCTTAGCTTAGACACCCTCATAAGTTGCCATATAAGCAGGCCTTTCCATTTGGGCTGGTGCGAATTTCGCTCGGGTTCTCTGCCGATTGTTCAGTGTAGGGACTACTAGAGACGCGGTTGATCTCCTCCGGCGCCAAAGAGCCGCCGTTCCACGGTCCTCGATTCAAATATCGGATCTCCCAGTTCCGATCGGAAGCATCCAGGATTCAGTTACGGGAAGCGGTATCCGGTTTTGAGCTCGCAGCGATAGACTTTGGTCTGGTCCTTATTGACACGAGCGTTGCAATCCGCCCAGCTCAAATAAAGATTTGGCCCGAAGGGGAAAGTTATGGTTTCGCCGTTGAGCTCGGCTTGAATGCTGACCCCTTCCGCCGACCCGGGCACGGTAAAATTCAGTGCCTGTCCGAAAATCACGGGGTGGGAGGTGCGAACCATGTCGCTCATCATGGGACGAAACACCTCCGCCTCCAGCAGGAAGGTGGCGGCATCGGACCAATTGCGCGCCGACACCGTGATTTCGCGACCCCCGGGCGAAAGATCTTCGGATTCGATCCGAGTAAAGGGACAGGGTCCCGCTATGCACGAAGTTCTGGCATTCCGGAACTCATTGCCTTCTCCGGCATCGAGAGAGGCGGAACCGATCGAGGCCTTCCATTTCCCGTCCGGGGAGCATGGAGGTTGCTTCTTGCAAAGCACGTTTCCAGTGTTCGGTACTTCGAAGGTTCTCACAGCGCTGCCCACGTTCGCCGCGGTAGTAGTCTTGATGGAATACCTGGCCAGGACATTGGACACTACGACGTCGGGACGATTGGTCACATGTGCTTCGTGAGGAATGGGCGTCAGGTGGGCTACGTAAACTTTATCTCCAACAAATTCACGCAGGTCGAGTGGCTCGTAGTCTGCATGCCGGAATTTCAACGTAATGGGACGGCCTATCCAGATCCGTGTACGCAACATGACCGCGAAATAACCTGAGGAGTCAGACTTACCCTGGCCGAGCACCTGACCATTGGAGAGCGCTGTCACTTCAACCTCGGCAATGGGCAGTTCCTTCTTCGGATCGGTGTCCTGTTGGATCACTGCGCCTTGCAGCGCCATGGGCCGGGCGTGAGGACGGGTCAGGAGGACCCCGGCGAGAATCGCTGCCAGCGCGGCGATCACAACCGCCCCAATCACCAGCTTTCGTCTGCCACTCATCCCGTCACCTTCACCGAATATTCTACGACGCACGGGTTGCCAAAGCGGATTTTCTGTCTCGCAATATCTTTCGTCAAGCT
>JBGQIG010000307.1:0-4139 GCA_041498365.1 Terriglobia bacterium
GCTCAAGATCGGAGACCGCTTTGTTCTGGAACCCAGCGTTTCAGCCTTCAACATTCTCAATTTCGCCAACTTCGACGGTCCCGGCAACCGCCTGAGTGGGGCGCTGACCGGCAGCGCAGGATCGGTCAACGGCACCACGGTCGCGGATCGCGCTGCCATCCGAATCGGTCCGGGTTCTGGGGTGTTTTCGCTGGGCGCATCACGGCAGCTCCAGTTCGGAGTGAAGCTCACATTCTAGGAGTGGCTTCTTTGCGGCCTGCCGCTGGTCCCAAGCGGGCAGCGTGTAAAATGCCCAATATGCCCTTTCACGGACAAGGAACGTCTGGCCCACCCCGCAAGGGACGGCCTGCCCCTCCTGAGCAAACCTCGGAGGAAGCCGCCTATCTGAAGTCTCTCGGCGAAAAACAGAAGTCAGTGAGCATCAAGCTGGCGGACGGGGAAGTCGTCCGGGGCTGGATCGAATACTACGACAAAAATATGGTCCGGCTGACCCGCGAAGACCAGCCCAATCTGTTCATCTTTAAACACGAAATCATGTACATCGCAGAAGACGGCGGAAAGCGCAAGTAGCCAGATTTTCTTTGCGTCCTTTGCGATCTTTTCTTGGCGACCTTTGCGGTTAAAGGTTTAACTCAAGAGCTTAACCGCAAAGGACGCAAAGAAGCCCCGCAAAGGACGCAAAGAAAATCTCACTGTCACCCATGACTCAATCCAATCACAGTGACTTCGTCCCCGCCATGGCGGAGATCGCCCGCGAGGCCGGTGCATTGCTGATGGGATATTTTCAGCAGCACGTGAAGGTGGAGTACAAAGGCGATGCGGACCTGGTCACGGTAGCGGATCGCCAGTCCGAGATTCTGATCCGGGAGCGGATCAAGAAACACTGGTCCAGCCACGACGTCCTTGGGGAAGAGCAAGGCCTGGCCGATACGGGAAGTGACTATCGCTGGTATGTGGACCCGCTCGATGGCACCACAAATTTCGCGCACGGATTCCCGGTATTCTGCGTTTCAATGGCGCTGGAGTACAAGAACCGGCGAATCGCGGGCGTGGTCTACGATCCCACCCGTGATGAACTGTTCGCAGCCGAACAGGGGGGTGGCGCTTACCTGAATCAGCAACGCATTCAGGTTTCAGGAACTGCGAACCTAGCCGAGTGCCTGGTGGCCACCGGCTTTCCCAGTCACAAGCGGCACAAGAATCCGAATATCTACTTTTATCACCAGATCACACTACGCACTCACGGCGTACGCAGAGCAGGCTCGGCGGCCCTGGACCTGTGCTGCGTGGCCTGCGGACGCTTCGACGGGTTCTGGGAGTTCAACCTCAATCCGTGGGACACCGCGGCGGGCGTACTGATTGTCGAAGAAGCCGGCGGCAGAGTGACGGATTTTCACGGCGGGCCCTTCCAGCTGAACAGCCGTGAAACCCTGGCCACGAATGGTTTAGTGCACGGCGCAATGCTCAATGAGTTCGCTCAGATTTTCGAGGGACGAGGTCTGGAACCATTGCCCGATGTTCATGAGTACCGAAAGAGATGAAGGGAAGACGCCAGGTATGGTTCGCCGCTTCGGCTGTTTTTGCGCTATGTATAGTCGCGTCAGCGGCCGACAAGCCAACCCAGTTTCAGGTCGATCCCGCCTACCAGAAGTCGCTCGATAAATGGAAAGGCGAACTGGTCGAAGATCTCAAACAGGAATGGTTGCCCTTAGCAGGCTTGTTCTGGCTCAAGCCGGGCGAGAACAGCTTTGGTACGGATCCTAAGAACAACATCGTCTTTCCCAAGGGGCCAGCCCACGCGGGATCGTTTGCCTTACTGGGGAAGAATGTAACCGCGAAATTCGCTCCGGGGAGCAACGCAACCATCACAGGCAAGCCCGTTACCGCGGCCGAGCTCCAGCCTGACACTTCAGGGAATCCCACGGTGGTTGAGATCGGGAGTTTGCGCCTGCACGTTATCGTGCGTGGTGAGCGCGTTGGTATCCGACTGAAGGATCTGAGTAGTGACGCTGTCCGCCGGTACCGCGGACCTCTTTTCTTCCCAGTCAACTTATCGTATCGAGTGACCGCAACCTGGCTGCCGTCTGATGGCAAACAGACGGTGAACGTTCCTAACGTGCTGGGCGATGTCACGCCGACGCCAGTTGCAGGTACAGCCGTATTCAAGATCAACGGCCAGGAACTGAGGCTGACCGATCTGGGCGGCAATGCGGCCGGAGAGCTATTCTTCGTTTTCAGCGATCCCACCAGCAAGACCAATACCTACCCCGGCGGCCGCTTCTTGAAGGCAGGTCCTGTGGCCAACGGAACCGTGCTGCTCGACTTTAACCGCGCCTACAATCCCCCATGTGCAATCACGCCCTATGCCACATGTCCACTGGCGCCAAAGGAAAACCGCTTGAGCGTCGCCATCCCGGCCGGAGAAGAATACGATCACAAGGGCGCCCATCACTAACGAACTGGACGAGGGACGCCGTGGCGACATGAACACGCGACATGAGTAAGAAAGTCCGCGGTGACGCGGAAGAGCGGCCCTTCAGAGCCTCGCAAGAGGCGCAGAATCATCCGGGCTTTAGCTCGTAAGGTTTGCTTATCTTCCCAGTCCCATTTCGCCGTGGCCGCTGATATACGCATCTCGAGTTTCTCCGCAGACTCCAGTCCCAGCAGTAGAATGAGATAAGGGAGCAGCCGAAGTCTGGCTCATCCCAATTTTCGAACCAACGGGTTTTCCTGTGATCGACTCGCTTCTGGAACGCAAGATCGAGAAACGCCCAGACAGAGTTCGTCTGCAAGGGCGCATTCTGTTCCTCACCGAAGACCCGGAACTCCTCAAGCGACAGCTCTCTGGCGAAGACCTGCCCTGGGATACCAGGAACCCGGCCAACAATCCCAAACTGCGGGATGACATTTCTACCGACGAGATCACCCCAGCACATTACTGTTTTTATTTCGATGAAACCCTCGGCGAGATTCCCTACCTGGGCCTCAAATGCGGTGACGTGCTGCCTGTCGGGCGAAGCGATGTAAAAAAAGGCAGGTTTGTTTGCGCCGTCAGCGGCAAGCGCCGGGGCAAAGGATCAAGCCGCGAGCAGTCACCCTACGCTGAGATGTGCGCCGGGATCCGCCTCGTGATTGCCGAAAACATCGAGCGCATTTACAAGCAAAACTGCCAGAACCTGGGCCTGCTGACCTCGACCAACTTCTCGCTGATTGACAACATCCGGGCAGGAGAGGAAATCTCGCTCAGCGAATTCACCACCGGTGAAGATGAGATCACGCGGCAGGTGATCGAATACGGCGGCCTGTTCCCCTTCAACGTGGCGCGCATGCAGAAAAAGGTCTTTCTTCCGCCGATCAAGACAGCCAGGCGCCCCATGACGCTGGCGGAGAAAATCTTCGCCCGCCACATGCTCCGGTTCAACGTAGGGTCGGATGTCCCCATCCGCCCAGCCGAGCGGACCTCGGCAGTTTCCGACGCTGACTCAGGCGCCGTCCAACCGGGTGACACGGGGTTTGCGCGCGCTGATCTGCGCTTCAGCCACGAATACGTCACCCCGATGGCGGCAATTTTCTTTGAGCATTATCTGGGCAAGGATGCCAAGGTAAACGATCCCTCGAGCATTCTATTTTTTCGCGACCACCTCACGTTTCTCGATGAAGTGATCTCAGAGGAGAAAAAGAAACTTGGCCTCCTTGACCTGGCCACCCAACTCAAGCTGAAGCAACAGGACTTTGCGGCGAAACACGGAATCAAGCTGCACGGCGAGTTGAAGGACCGCAAAGGATCCGAAGGCATTTGCCACTCCATCGTGCTGGAAAGTTATGCGCTGCCGGGGCAGCTCAATATCGGCTCCGATTCGCACACTCCGCATGTGGGCGCGATCGGCTGCGTGGCCTTCGGCATCGGAACCACCGACGTTTTCAATTCGTGGATCACCAAAGACGTACGTGTCAAGGTACCCGAGTCGGTGAAGATTGTCATTCGGGGCAAGAAGCAAGCCAATGTGACGGCAAAAGATTTCATTCTGAAGATTCTCAGCCTGGACTACGTTCGCAGCGGCAAGGCCCTGGCCAAGGTCATGGAGTACGCGGGCGAGGCTATCGAGGAACTGAGCGTTGACGAGCGCGCCACCATGACC
>JBGQIG010000308.1:0-4132 GCA_041498365.1 Terriglobia bacterium
AATTCCATGCTGCCCAATATGTCCTCGTCAACAATGTTTCCTGCCACACGACCGCTGAAGATATCGCCGATACCAAAGTCGAGAATCAACTCGGCGGGTGCTCGCGAGTCAATACAGCTGAAGACCATCGCAGCAGGATACTGTCCCTTCGCAGTTGCCTTCGCTTCGCTCATGAGATCGCGATGCAGCGGTTTGCCCGCCTTGAAGCGTTCGTTGCCAGCTTTCATTTGCTGGATGATTTCGTCCGCCGTCATCTTGTCACGCTGCTCCTTGGTGAGATCTGCGTGCGCCAACACGCTTCCCAGGGTTGCCTCTACCACCCCGACAGCGGTCACAGCGCCGGCAGCCTTGCAAAAGGCTCTGCGGTCAAATCGATCTCTTCCAGCGTTTAATCGTTGCATCGCCACGCTCCTTCGGTCTGCATTTATAAGTACCGTGCCACCTCGTTAACCTTCAACATGGACACGGCACAGAAGAGCCTCGGAGCCTCGCGGGATTCCTCCCGGGTGACGGGCAACGCGGAAACCCGTTTTGAGAAAAAAGAGGTCTTCGCCTGAACGTGAAAGCTCCACGGTCCAGAAGTCGGCTTCTGGGAAGTTGAAAATTCGAGTGAGGGTCCGCCAATTCCCGCCGGATGACAGATTGACAGCCCACAAAGCCGTCATGCCTCACGTTGGCTCTTATACAGTGGCTGTCCCCACCCGGCCTCTGCCTGTACCATTGAGTCTGTGTCCGCAGACTACACTCCCCAACGCGTGGTGTGCTTGCAGCCCAGCGCTACCGTCATCCTGGCTGCCCTCGGACGACTCGACTGTGTCGTGGCCTGCACCAGGTACTGCGCCGACGTGTGTCCGGAAATTGAGGGTGTCGGGCGGGCCATCATTGCCGATTCCTGGACGGCGCAGAGCCAGCAAATCATCGCCGCCCGGCCCGACCTGGTGATCGCTGCGGTTCCCTACCAGGAGAAGGCGGTGGTGGAAATCCTCAAAGCGGGTGTCCGCTTTCTCGGCTTGGCGCCCAGGACGCTGGCCGATATCTACACCGACATCGCGACCATTGCCGGAGCGATGGGAGCGAGTGAGCGTGGGCAGTCTGTGATTGCAGACATGCAGCGCGACATCGAAATCGTTCGCACACAGACCAGCAAAGCCCGAAGCCAAGGGAAGGAGCGTCCTCGCGTGTTCTGCGAAGAATGGGGCAAGCCCCTGATTGCTTCGCAGCCGTGGGTTGCGGAACTGGTTGAAGCGGCGGGCGGCAAGTTCCTGCGAGACCCCGGGCGGCAGCAATCGCCGGAATCGATTCTGGCCGAGGATCCGGACGTGGTGGCTGCGGCCTGGTGCGGAGCCGGCGATCGGGTCCCGTTGGAAAAGATCGTCCGCGACCGGGGATGGGGGGAGATGCGCGCGGTCAAGGCGGGCCGCGTGTACTGCATCCGCGACGAACTGCTGAACACTCCCGCTCCCACCCTCGTCCTCGGTCTGCGGGCGTTGGCGGCGGCGATTCATCCCGAGTGTTTTCCACAACCCGACGGTCTAAGATGTATCACAGAAGTTCAGGGTCAAACTCACGCGTCTCGGCCGAGCTGATCGGGATAACTTATGCCCACTGGCTCCTCATTCGCAGAGGTCCAAAAAGACATCGATCGCCTGAACCAGGCGGCGGGCTCAGTCGAAGATTTCATGTGGGAAATGGTGAAGCTGTTGCACGATCGCATGCTGAAGTACAACTGGGTCGGCTTTTATATGCTGGAGGAACAATCTTCCAACTCGCAACCGCGCATGCTGGCGCTGGGAGCATTTCAGGGAGCTATGACTCCACATACGCGCATACCTTTGAACCAGGGCATCTGCGGCGCGGCCGCGTCCACCGGCAAAACCATCGTGGTGGATGATGTCACTGTCGACAGCCGCTACCTGGCGTGCTCCACGGAAACTAAATCTGAAATCGTCGTGCCCGTGTTTGTCCGTGGCAAGGTAGTAGGTGAACTGGATATTGACAGCCACTTCCCGGCTGCTTTCGGCGATCAGGACCGGGCGCTGGTCGAGTACTGCGCCTCCCTGGTGGGCAAGCAGCTGGAAAAGTCCGCAGGATGACGATCAAGAAAGAAAAGGCTCGCGCGACGGAGGGCGGGCAGCAGTGGCCTCGTCTCGAACAACGCCATCGCAGCGCCGCGCTCACCGAGGCTCCTTGCCATCCATGAAACGGGTTGTGGCAGCACTGATCTTTCAGGACGACCGGATTCTCGTGTGCCAGCGCACCCGCCACCAGACCATGCCCCTGAAATGGGAATTCCCGGGAGGCAAGATCGAAGAGGGCGAGCAACCACGCGACGCGCTCCGCCGCGAGCTGGAAGAGGAACTCGGCATCGAAGCCACCATCGGCGATGAGGTGGCGCGCATCCGGCACGATTACAAGAACGGATCTGCGGTGGAACTGCGGTTCTTCGCCGTGCGCGAATACAAGGGCGAAATTCAGAATAGGATTTTCAAGGACATGCGCTGGGCGAGGCCATCCGAACTGCCGTCCTTCGATTTTCTGGAAGCGGACCTGCAATTGGTGAAAAACTTGGCGGAAGGAAAAATTGCGGTGGGAAGCTGAGTCCCTGGGGCTCGAACATCAGCGACGGCCTAGCCTGACCCGGCCCGCAGCGTCCAGAACCAGGCCACCGTCAACCCGACCATGACCACGGTGGTCGTCCAGGCTACAACATTGTAGAGACGCGAGTTCACGTACTCGCCCATTATTTCCTTGTTGTTCACCAGCAGCAACATGAAGATCAGTACGAAAGGAAGCACCAGGCCGTTGATTACCTGGGAGAGAATGGAAATCTTCACCAGGGGGATGTTCGGCATCAGGATTACGCCCGCCCCGGCCACGATCAGGATGGTGTAAAGCCAGTAGAAAACCGGGGCTTCGCTGAATCGCTTTCCGACCCCTGACTCAAATCCCAGGCCCTCGCAAACCGCATATGCGGTGGACAACGGCAGGATGGAAGCCGCAAACAGCGACGCATTGAACAATCCCATGGCAAAAAGGATGTAGGCGTAGTCTCCCGCCAGGGGGTGCAGTGCCTGCGCCGCATCCTTGGCATCACTGATGTTGTGATATCCGTGCACATAGAGCGTGGAGGCGCAGGCCACGATGATGAACCAGGCAACAATGTCGGTGAAAACACAACCCGTGACCACATCGAGCCGCGAAGCCTTGTACTGCCGCCGGGTGACCCCCTTCTCCACGATGGAAGCCTGGAGGTAAAACTGCATCCAGGGCGCAATCGTCGTGCCCACCACCCCGATCACCATATACAGGTAATCCTGACGCAGGAACATCTCCTTGTGCGGCGGCAGGATGGTGGCTTCGAGCGCCTCCAGCCAGGCCGGCTTGGCGAGAACCCCCGCGACGATGTAAGTGAGGTAGAAAAACGAAGCGGCCAGAAAGACTTTCTCCACCGTCTTGTACTGGCCTTTGACCACGATCAGCCACACGATGACCGCGCAGACAGGAACCGTGTAGTACTTGCTCAGCCCGAATAATTCCAGGCTGCCGGCGATGCCGGCGAACTCGGTGACCACGTTGCCGAAGTTGACGATGACCAGGCCGATCATCATCAGAAAGGTGATACGAAATCCGAATTGCTCGCGTATCAGGTCGCTCAGGCCCTTGCCGGTGACTGCGCCCATGCGGGCGGCAATCTCCTGCACCACGATCAGCGCCAGAGTGATCGGGATCATGGTCCACAGCAGCATGTGCCCGAACTGCGCCCCGGCTGCGGAATAGACCCAGATGCCTCCGGCATCGTTGTCCACGTTGGCGGTAATGAATCCCGGACCGACAACGGCGAAGAAGATCAGGATCCGGATTTTCCAACGTTTCAGGAAGGTCATGCACGCACGCAGATTGGTTTGAGCGACCGATCAGCATAAATGTGCTGGAGGAATATGGATAGATGAAATCGCCGGAGTGGGATGGATCGTTGTAGCGCCGGCGTCCCGCCGGCTGTCCGGAGGGCATCTTGCCCTCCGCGGGGACGGCGGGACACTGGCGCTACGAAAACGCTCTCTCCGCCAGGTATCTTTGCAGCGCATTCTGCCATCCCGGCATTTCGATGCCGCGCCTCTCCAGACTCTCCGGC
>JBGQIG010000309.1:0-4090 GCA_041498365.1 Terriglobia bacterium
CCAACTGTCACCACCGTGACGTTTCCGCCGACTCTGGCGACAATCTGCAGGGCTTCTTCGACAGCGTAGTTGTCCGGTTCGTTCACCGAATAGACCAGCTCGTCACGCTCGATATCGTTTCCCGCGCTGTTGAGCGCGATCTCGTTTTCCGAAGTGTCGGGCACTCGTCTTGCACAAACTAGAATTTCCACGCTTACCTCCCTGCCACGCTTTCTTGCCGGATTTCGGCAGCTCCCTTGGCCTCCACAGCCGGGTTTCCCCCCGCAACTTGCTGCTCCGCCAGTTCCGCCAAATCGATGGCGGTCATCTTGCCTTCCATGCCGGCGACCTTGATGGCATCTTCTATATTCACCATGCAAAACGGACACGCGGTGACGATCACATTCGCCCCGGCCTCCGCAGCCATCTGGACTCGCTTCACACCCATTCGCTGTTCTTCTTTCGGCTCGTAGAACAACATCAGTCCGCCGCCACCGCAGCAGAACGAGCGGTCCCGTGAACGGCTCATCTCCACTCGCTTCAGACCGGGAATGGCGTCGAGCACATCGCGCGGGTCGTCGTAAACCTGGTTGTGCCGCCCCAGGTAGCAGGGATCGTGGTAGGTGTAGACTTTGTCGCCGTTCTCCACCGCATTGAACTTGATCTTGCCGGACTTCACTGCGCCTGCGATCACCTGGCTGATGTGCTCGACGGGCGGCACATCTTTGTAGTCATGCTTCAAAGCGTTGTAGGTGTGCGGGTCGGCGGTGACGATCCGCTTTACCCCAGAGGCTTTGATGGCATCCACGTTGTGGTTGCGCAGAGCCATGAACAGCGTCTCTTCGCCGAACCGGCGGACTTCATGCCCGCTATCTTTTTCCGCGGCACCCAGAATCCCAAAATTCTCGCCCACGTGGTCGAGGATCCTCGCCGTGGCGCGCCCAATGGATTGGATCCGGTCGTCGTAGGAAGTGACGCTGTCGACGAAATACAACGTGTCGGCGCAATTCTTCCCATCCAGGGTCTTCACCTGGCAGGTTTGCCGGAATTCTTTGGCGTTTACCCAATCCGCTCTTTTCTTTTCCATCTTGCCGTACGGATTGCCGCGACTCTCAAGCGCCTTCAGCGGCTTCTGCAGGGACTGAGGCACATTTCCGTCATCAATCATTCCCCGGCGCAGATCGACGATCTTGTCGATGTATTCCAGCAGCAGCGGGCACTCTTCCTCGCAAGCGCCGCAGGTCGTGCAGGACCAGATTTCATCCTCTGAATAGATGCTGCCAACCAGTGGCTTGTGGTTGTTCGCTTTACCGAACATCGGGTAGTGCTGGAAAGCGTAGTCTCTCGCCTTTATCGTGATGAATCTTGGCGACAACGGCCTCCCCACAGCATTGGCCGGGCAATTGTCCGAGCAGCGCCCGCAGTCGGCACAGGAATAGAAGTCAAGCATGTGCTTCCAGGTGAAGTCTTCGAATGTCTTCACTCCGAATGATTTCACCTGGTCCAGATGCTCCTCGCTGACGCCGTATTTCACCGGCTTCACCGTGCCCCGGTCCAACTTCGCGAAGTAGAGATTGAACAGGGACGTTTCCACGTGGAACTGAATTCCAAAGGGCCGATAGCACAGCAAGAAATAGAAGGTCACTTCATGGAGAAGGTAGGCGCCGAAGTAGAAATCCCGGAGTGTGGACAACGAACTTGAAACAAGAAGACTCTTCAGCATCCACGGCAATGACAGAACTGCCAAAACCTCAACCGTCTGGCCTTGGTGTACCTCACCTGCGGCTCTCGCGGCAGCGAACAGGCTGTCGGCCACCATGAGGATTGCAATCAGCGCCAGGAGGAAGATGGCGTCAGCGGTGTGGGCCTTGCCAAACTTCGCCGGCACCGCGTACCGCGCTGGTTTGAAGACCAGCCGGCGCACGATTGCGATCACCATGCACAGAAACACGACGGTCGCAGCGTAGTCTGTGATGATGTCGTAGATATGCCCACCTTGTCCTGACAGACCCGGCATCACGAAATTTTCGGAGACGCCGACAATCAGCACAGAGAAGGCGCGCATCACCAGGCAAATGAATCCCGCAAAAATGAAAATATGGATGATGCCGGCGGTCCGGTAACGCGGATGCTTCCACTGTCCCAGCCCGAATTTCAGGACTTTGCCCAGCCGGGCCAGTGGCCGGTCAAAGCGAAGATCACGTTCAGCCCGCAGGAGTGGCACCAGGCGCATGGCCACGATATAGGCAAAACATGTGATGCCCAGAAGATGAATGATCAGGAACAGGGTGCGCCCCGAGGCCAACCAGGGTGTCACTTGCGCCGCTAGCTGAATACCTTCCATGACCTACACTCTCCTGAGCCAATCTCTAAGCGATTAGTTGCGTCCGAACTTTCTCCTTTACCTCCGTTGCTTCCGGTGCTGCTGTTGATTCGAATGAGGAGCGGACCGGCGCAAGTGGAATAGGTGCACGAACCGTGGTTGCCTCAGGCGCTGCCGGTTTCGACACCTGCTTTTTGGTCCGTGCCGGTTTCTTCCGCTCCGCTTTCTTTCGTGGCGCTGGGGTTAAGGCAGCATCGCGCAGCTCAGCGAAACTTTGTTTCACAAATTTCTCCAAACGCCACAGATCCGGCGCTGCATGCACGTCTCCGCTGAAGCCGAAATAAACCATCCCGTTGTAGCTCAGGATGGCGCAGTTGACCGCCAGCTCGCCTCCGATCGGGACATAGGGATACCAGTGCAGCATCTTGTGGCCCAGCAGATATAGAGGGAATTGCGGCCCGGGCACACTCGTACAAACCATGTTGAAGGGTGTAAACGGCACCTGGCTTATCATCGGTCCGGCCAGCGCCTGCATCGGGCCTGGGAAGACGCCGATCAACCCGCCGACCAAACTGACCAACTCGGCGGCATGGGCGCGCTTGAGAAACTCCGTCTTCCTGTGGACCGCTGCGAGCAGTCGTTTCGGAGAGCGAATATCAAGGGGGAGAGTGACCGGAACCAGCGAAATGTGGTTCCCTGAATTCTCAGCATTATCGCTGCCGCGCAGATTCACCGGAACCATGATGCGAAGCAGGCGCCCCTTAACCCGATCGCCATGGTGTTCCGAGTAGCGTCGAATGGTCGCGGTCACCAGCGCCAGCAGGACATCATTGACGCTGGTTCCGCAGGCGTGCCGTATGGCCTTCACATCCGCCAGCGGAATTTCCGCCCAGGCGAATTTCTGTGGCCCGCGGTAGATTACGTTAAACCGCAAGCGCTCGGTGGTCGTTGTGAGTTCTGGCAGCAACCGGGAGAGCTCCTCGGTGGCCAGGTTTCCGTCGGCCGCGACCGTCCCTTCCGCCATGTTCAGTGCTCCTGACCATGCCGAGAGAATTCGATTGATGAGATCGGAGTAGGACCCTGCCAACCCTTCCACCAGCGCTGTCGCGGCGTCACGGGGCGGTGGGACATGCAGCTTTCTCCTGGGCAGGCGCGGGGTGGCTGGACTCGCATCCATGAGCACGCTCATGAGCCCCACCCCGGCAATGCCATCGGCCAGGCAATGGTGCATGCGGAAAATGAGACCGGTGCGATCGCCTTTCAGCCCTTGCACCAGGGTCAGGTCCCACAGGGGGTGCCGCCGGTCCATCACCCTGCCGAAAAGTTTTCCCGCGAGCGTTTTCAGCTCCCTGTCGGTACCGTTCTTAAGCGTCACCTCGCGTACGTGGTTGCGAAGGTCGAACTCGGGATCGTAGTCCCAGATGGGAAGGCCGATATTCAACGGCGCGCTCACCACGCGCTTGAGGTAGCGAGGAATCAGAGGCAGCTTCGACTCGACGAACCGGAGATAAGCCTGGAACGGGATCTTGCCTTCCAACAGGCTGACGCTGCCCACATTGAGGGGCATGCCTTCCCGTTCGAGATTCAGGAAAACACTGTCACCCCAGGAAAGGCGTTCGCTGTTCTCATGGTTCTCCATGCCAGCTCTCCTATTCCGTTGCCGAACCATCGCGCACCTCAGCTCACGAAAGAAAATCGCGACGCCAGCTTCATCAGTTTGAACACTCTGTAGACATCGACGTTTACGCCGCGCAACACGACCCTGACGCCTTTGTCGTAAGCCATGCC
>JBGQIG010000310.1:0-4072 GCA_041498365.1 Terriglobia bacterium
CGGGCGATCGAGGTGGCTGAGCAAATTCCATTCCGCTTTCTGATTCAGCATATCGGGACCGGCGGCGAATCGTTCGATGATCGCAAGTTCGAAGCGGCAATGACCTCAATCGAGCACTTGCGCGCGTTTGCCAAGCCGCTGGGGGTACGCATCCTGCTGGAGAATATTCCCAACGAGCTCTCCACGCCGGGCAAACTGGTGGAGTTTATCCAGGCTTCGCATTTCGACGACGTGGGCGTCTGTTTTGATGTTGGCCACGCTCACATCATGAGCAACGTGGCCGAGGCGTTCGAAATCCTGAAGAGTCACATCCGTTCAACCCACGTTCACGACAATGCCCAGGATCGCGACTCGCATCTGTGGCCGGGGGCTGGAACTATCAATTGGAAAGAAGCAGTGGAGTTGCTGCGTTCCGCGCCGCACACGCCGCCCTTGCTGCTGGAGATCGAAGAAGACGAGAAAGTTAATCCGGTCGAGAAAATGGGCGAAGCGTTTAGAAATTTAGGAATTGAGTAATTTGGTAATCGGGTAATTGAAGAAGCACGATTGCTTCAACTTGCCCAATTACGAAATTACTCAATCGAACTTATGCCCTCTCCTGTTACCACTATCTCCGAGATTGGCAAGCACGAGGGCCAGACTGTCACCATTCGTGGCTGGCTTTACAACCTGCGGGAAAGTGGAAAGCTGCTTTTCCCGCAATTTCGTGATGGCAGCGGCGTGATTCAGGGCGTGGTGCCGAAAAATGCCGTCACTCCCGAAGTATTCGACGCCGTGAAGGGTCTTACGCAGGAGTCGAGCGTGATCGTCGAAGGCAAAGTCCGTGCCGACCAGCGTGCCCCGAGCGGCTATGAGCTCGATGTATCCGACGTAAAGGTGGTGCAGCGTGTCTCCGAAAGCGATCCGTATCCCATTTCGCTGAAGGAGCACGGAGTGGAGTTCCTGATGGAGCATCGCCACCTGTGGCTGCGCACACCGCGGCAGGCGGCGATTCTGCGGGTGCGTGCAGAAATCATCAAGGCGGCACGGGATTTTTTCGATGAGCGCGGCTTTACCCTGACCGATTCTCCGATTCTCACTCCCGCCGCCTGTGAGGGCACGTCAACTCTTTTCCCGGTTGACTACTTTGACGAGCAGGCATATCTGACCCAGTCTGGGCAGCTCTATATTGAAGCCACCGCCATGGCGCTGGGTAAGGTGTACTCGTTCGGGCCCACCTTCCGCGCGGAAAAATCCAAGACCCGCCGCCATCTTACCGAGTTCTGGATGGTGGAACCGGAGGTGGCGTATGCCGAACTCGACGATCTCATGGATCTGGCTGAAGGTTTGATCAGCTTTCTGGTAAAGCGGTGCCTGGAGCGGCGGCGCAGCGATCTGCAAACCATCGGGCGGGATGTTACAAAGTTGGAAAAGATTGAAGCTCCCTTTCCACGCATCAGCTACGACGAAGCGGTAAAGATGCTGCAGGAAGCCCACTCCAAGGGCGCGTTGGAAAATAGTTTCGAATGGGGCGGCGACCTGGGATCGCCCGATGAGACCTACATTTCGTCACAGTTCGACAAGCCGGTGATGGTGCATCGTTATCCCGCCAAGGTGAAAGCGTTCTACATGGAACCCGATCCGAAGCGGCCGGAGCTGGCGCTGTGCGTGGACGTGCTGGCGCCCGAAGGCTACGGCGAGATTATCGGGGGATCGCAGCGTATGGCCTCCTACGAGCTGCTGGTCAAGCGGATTCACGAACACGGCCTTCCCGAGGAAGCATTCAAGTGGTTCCTTGACCTGCGCAAGTACGGCAGCGTGCCGCATGGCGGCTTCGGCATGGGAATTGAACGTGTGGTGGCGTGGATTTGCGGGCTGGAGCACGTGCGCGAGACGATTCCGTTCCCGCGAATGTTGAATAGGCTGTATCCGTAGCCCAGGTGGAGAGCATGTTGAAATCCCGGTTTGTGCCGGTGTGCGTCCCGCAAGGGACGCCTGATGGTAGCCCGGCGTTTCAACGCCGGGTGGGGACAAGGTGGAATTCCCGTCCCGTAGGGACGGCTGAAATGGCTCCACGTACGTCGGAGGTCCATTTCAAGCGTGCCTACGGCACGCGGATTGTGTCGTCGATTCACCCGCCACTGAAGTGGCGGGCTATTGTCAGTGGTCCCTCCGGGACCTCCAACCCCGGCGGCATCGCCTTCAAGGCTAGCTAAAATTATGGCGCCTGCAAATACATCGTCGTCCATCGTTCCCCGGAAAATCCGCGTGATCGGGGTTCCGCTCGACCTGGGACAATCACGCCGCGGCGTGGATATGGGGCCCTCGGCGGTGCGGGTGGCCGGGCTTGAAGCCCGGCTCGAGGCATTGGGGCACGTGGTCGAGGACGCCGGAAATGTTGCCGTGGCTATTGCCGAACAGAAGAAGGAAGGCGACCCTCACGCCAAGTATCTGAAGGAAATTACCGCCACCTGCACCAAGCACGCCGAGCTGGTGCTCAAAACGCTGGAGGCCGGCATTGTTCCCATCGTGCTGGGCGGGGACCACTCGGTCGCTGCGGGCACGGTGGCGGGCGTGGCCGAATTCTACCGCCGCCAGAACCAGAAAATTGGATTGATCTGGATTGACGCTCACACCGACATCAATACCCCCGAAAGCTCGCCCAGCGGAAATGTCCACGGAATGCCTCTGGCCGCCACCATGGGACTGGGGCCTCCGGAACTGGCGAACATTTTCGATTTCTCGCCCAAGGTAAAGCCGGAGAACTGCGTGCTGGTCGGGGTTCGCGACATTGATGCCGTCGAAAAGGAAAATGTTCGCCGGGCCGGCATCGGTGTTTTTACCATGCGTGACATCGACGAGCGTGGCATGCGGACTGTCATGGAAGAAGCCTTGCGCATGGCCGGACGCGGCACCGCCGGCTATCACGTTTCTCTCGACATGGACTGGATCGATCCCGAGGACGCGCCGGGAGTGGGCACTCCAGTCCGCGGCGGCGCCACCTATCGCGAGGCCCATCTGGCGATGGAGATTATCGCCGACCACGGCCGCATGCTCAGCTTTGAGATTGTCGAGGTAAATCCGGTTATTGACGAGCACAACCGTACCGCGGATCTGGCGGTGGAGTTGGCTCAGTCAGCCTTTGGAAAGAAGATCCTGTAAACAGCTATTGCGTAACCGTTTTCACCGCATCGCCTGTCTTGAACCCAGCCCCTGATACGGTAGTAGCCACCGCTGAGATATCGTCGACGTCGGTCACGCGCACTACGCCCACCGGCGCGGCGATCCGGCGGATCACTTTGCCGGTGGACGGATCCTTGATTTCGCGGCTCACGCGCTCAACCGTCAACTGGTCACCCACCTTCACGCCGTTTTTCGCGCCGACATTAAGAATGATCTGTCCTCCGTCCACGGCCGCGATCAGCCCCTCAACTACGATCGTGCGCGTGACCAGCTTATCTTTGCCGGCGATGACCTGGGTGCTGGTCTGCTCTACCGCCGCTTTCACGGCTTCCCCGATAATCGTGCTCTGGAAGTCGCTGCTGCCGAAGTCGGCATGGCCGCCGCCAAATCCGTGCCAGCTGCCCCCGCCGCCGAGCAGGGACGTGCTTTCCCGCTTCGATTCCCCCTTGCCTTCGGCGACTGCCAGAATCTCGCCGGTATCAATATCCACAATGCGGGCCGTTAGTGCCACGATGGCCTTGGATTTCTTGTGTCCGAATCCTCCCAGGCCAAAGCCACCCAAAGCGCCGCCCGCGCCACCGATGTTCGTGTTCTTGGTCTCGTTGCCGAACTGCGTAATACTGCCAACGACGATCGCATCCACGCCCAGCAGTTTTCCGATCTTGGCCGCAGAGTTGGGGTTGGCGCGGTCGCTGTTGGAAAAGTTCTGCTCGGCGAGAATTTTGTCCAGAGCCTTGCGCTCGATCACCGAGTAGCTGCCATCTTTAACCAGATAGGTTACAAGCAGGTCGGAAATGCCCTTGCCAACGTCAATGTCCTGGCCAAAGAGGGCTGCGACGCCGCTATGTACAGTGGCGTAATCGAAATCAAAGATCGCCACGCGTTTCTTGCGTCCTTGCGCCGGGGGAGC
>JBGQIG010000311.1:0-4050 GCA_041498365.1 Terriglobia bacterium
GTGTCCATGAGCGTGAGCACAAAGACGTGTAGCCGCGTTTCGTAAAATCCCTTCGGCCGCCATCCCAAGAATTTCTTGATGTCCGCCGCGGAGAACGTGGGCAAGATGAGTTGAGGCTCTTTCAATTGCGCGATCTTGAGTGGTGAGCCGGACCACTTCAGATAGGCGTTTATGGCCCGGATTGCTGAATTGCAGCCGGTCGCCTTGAGGCCCTTTTCTCGCATCCTAAGCACAGTGTTCTTTAGCTCATCTTGCGAGGGTGACGCGGTACGGAGCCATTTGAGGCTGTGCTTGTACCAGTCAAGAGTTGCCGGGGAAACGTTGAGGAGGTATTTCCGTTCTTGGATGAACTGCTCAAAACGCGGTTCCATGTGCCCTCCGTAGACTTGGGGTCTAGCGAAGGAAGCCCACCGCGTATGTTGTTGATTGGTCGGGACGGGCAGATTTGAACTGCCGACCCCTCGCACCCCAAGCGAGTGCTCTACCAGGCTGAGCCACGTCCCGACTGGAAGGAACCGGCCGCGTACCCTATGCGGCGGCAGGGTTGACTCAAGGATTTTACACCAGCCTCAGCGCTTCTTGCGCTTCGGAGCCGGCTTTTCCTCAAGCACGACAAACTGAATTTTCTTCTCCACCGGATCGATGCGATCCACCAGCACTCGAATTCTCTGTCCCAGGCTGTAGATTTTGCGGCTACGCTGGCCGATGATCTCGCGGGTATTCTCGTGATAGGTGTAACGGTCGTCGCTCAGGGAATCGAGAGGCACCAGGCCCTCAACGAAAAGATCGGTCAGTTCCACAAAGAATCCGTACTTGGTCACGCTGATAATCAGGCCGTCAAAGTCCTCTCCCACCCGGTCCTGCATGAACTTGACCTTCTTCCACTCCATCAATTCGCGCTCCGCGTCATCAGCCCGCCGTTCTGACTGGCTGGATTCTTCGGCGATATCGTGCAGTTCCTCCAGCGGGATGGGACCGCCGGCGGGTTGTACCGATTCGCGATGAGCAACATGATCGCGGCGTTTCGACCAAGGCGAACTGGTAGCGCTGGCGTCCCGCCGGCCCGATGGCGGGCTGGAGGCCCGCTTGAATTCGGAGCGTGCACCACTTCCGTAAGACGCAGTCGAAGCCGCACCTGGGTCCTCTTCGCCGGTGCCTCGGGAATCCGTCTGCTCCGGCGGACGTTCCGTCCGCAATCGGGGCGGCGGGGCGCCGGCGCTATTATCGGAGGCCGAGTCGCGCAACACTTCTTTCAGAACACGGTGCACGATCAGGTCAGGATAGCGACGGATCGGCGAAGTGAAATGAGTATAGGAAGTCGCAGCCAAGGCGAAATGCCCAAGATTCTCCTCCGAGTAGCGCGCCTGCTTCAGCGAACGCAGCATCAGGAAGGAAAGAATGCGCTCTTCCGGCTTGCCTGCGATCTTCTCGGTCAACTTCTGATACATGCGCGGCGTGATGTGCACCTCTTTCGGAATCTCAATCTCGCGCGGCCGTTTGCCCGTGCCGTAGCCCGCGCGACGATCGGTCTTGAGCTGCACTCGTTGAATGGGCAACGGACCTACGCCCAGGGAATAACCGAACGTCGCGGCAATGATTTCAAAGTCGTAGACACGTTTAGCGTCAGGCTTCTCGTGGATTCGATATAGCGAGGCGATACGCTTGCCCTCCAGATACGAGGCCACGCACTCGTTGGCCGAAAGCATGAATTCCTCGATCAGACGATGAGCCATATTGCGCTCCGAACGGGTGATGCTCTTCATCAATCCGAATTCATCAAATTCGATCACCGGCTCGGGCAGGTCGAAATCAATGGAGCCTCGCCGCTCGCGCTTCCGGTTGAGAATAAGCGCCAGGTCGCGCATCAGCTCGAACCCGGGTACGAGTTGGGCGTAGCGCTGGCGCGCACCGGCATCGCCTTCGAGCACCAAATTCACATCGGTATAGGTCATGCGTTCGGCAGAACGAATGATGCCTTCGCTCAACTCGACGTCGAGGATCTCGCCGTGATGGTCGATCTCCATCACGCACGACATCACCAGCCGGTCCACTTGAGGACGCAGGCTGCAAATGTCAGTCGAGAGCTCGAGCGGAAGCATCGGCACAGCACGATCGGGAAAATAGACGCTGGTGCCGCGCAGGCGAGCCTCTTGATCCAGCGCGGAATCCGGAGTCACGTAGTGCGCCACATCAGCGATATGGACTTGAAGCTCGAAGTTGCCATTTCCCAGGTGTCGGACTGTAACCGCGTCGTCGAAGTCCCGCGCCGTTTCTCCGTCAATTGTGACAATCGGCAGAGCGCGAAAATCGTGCCGCTTGTGCGCTTCTGCGGTTGGAATGATGGGCTCTGCGTCTTGCGCTTCTTCGAGCACCGCGGGCGGGAAGCGATGCGGCAAATGAAACTTGCGGATCATGATTTCCACGTCCGCCCCAAAATCGTCTTCGTAGCCAAGAATTTCCACCACACGCCCGCGCGGATTCTGCGTGGCCGTGGGCCAGTCGGTGATCTCTACGTCTACGACAACGTTTTCCAGGTTGTCCCAAGCGGCGCGGCGCGCCACCTCCGCACCGAATACGCGGTGGCGGGTTTGATTCTTACGGCTCTGGGATTCAACCACAGAGGACGCAGAGGAGACTGAGGAATCAACATCCTTGGTCCGGTAGTCTTGCGGATATTCCATCCCCGGCGGGATCACAATCTCCTGCGTGATTTTCTGATCAATCGGCGTGACATAGTTATGGCGGCTGCCATAGTGAAATGTTCCCACCACCGTCGCGTGAGCGCGGCCGATCAGGCGTACGACGCGTCCCTCGGCGCGCCCATCAGGACGAATATTGACGATTTCCACCGCCACCCGATCGCCGTGCATCGCCGATCCGACGGCCGGAGGAGGAATGAAGATGTCCCCCGCCAGCCTCGACTTCAGGCGCTCATCGAGCGAATTGGCCTCCGGAATCACGAACCCGAAGCCGTCGCGATGCATGCTCAGTCGCCCCACCGCCATGTTCTTGCCGGCAGCGGTTTGAGGAATGGTGTAGCGGTCGGAGCCAACCTGTTGCAGCTGGCCACTAGCCACCAGGTGTTTCAAGCGCTCGAAAAGTTCACGGCGGGCGTCACCATGGACGCCAAGTTCGCGCACCATCTGCTTGAAGCCGGCAGTGCGCCTGGGCTGGCGTTCAATCTTCTTCAGGATGGCGGAATCAGAGAGCATGGTGGCGGGTGTCACTTTTCAGGATACCTGAGCCGGCCCCAGCGGGTGAGGCATTCAGAAAGCAGGGGAGGAGAAATATCTCTCCTGAAAAATCCTGCGATGATGCAGTTCGTGGCCGGCGATTATGTAGGCAAGGGCCCGCACGGTAACTTCGTTCTTGCTGGCCACGCCCCGGCGGAGCCAGGCAGCTTCGTCCAGGTGGCGGAATAGTGACAGTGTAGCCTGGCGGACAATGGCAAACTCTTCGATCAGCACTGTGAGACTGCATTGGCCGAATGGGCCATACTTGACGTAGTCATCCTGTTCGAAGCCTTCGATCGGAGTATGGTCGTTGCGAGCAATTCGCAGGGCGCGGTAGCTGAAAATCCGCTCGGTGTCGATGACGTGCCCGAGGGATTCCTTTACGCTCCACTTTCCCGGAGCGTAGCGAAAGTCTCCCTCTTGTTCTTTACGGGACGAGAGTAGCGCGAGCGTTTCCGGGAACTGCTTCTCCAGGGTAATGAGGATGTCATCGCCCGAAACCAGAGAAGCATACTTGCCATAGTACGGCGCATATTCGTTCGCGCCGGGGGCGCCGACTACGAATGTGGTCGGTATCATGGTCAAGGTCTCATGAAGAACTTCCGGTTTCAGGATACCTGAAGTGGCATCTGTGGTGGGAGGCGGGTCCGACAGGCCGCGTTTCTCTGGGGCCTCTGCGACCGGGAGTCCCTAGTTGAGTCCGAGCTGGGTCAACTTGACCGCGCACCGAGTATTCACGCAGGTGAGCACGTTGACGACTCCTTGCGTGCTGAAGTACACGCTGGAAGCCTGACCTGAGGCGCTGACGTTGTCGATA
>JBGQIG010000312.1:0-4025 GCA_041498365.1 Terriglobia bacterium
CGCCTTTGGACGGAGGGGGATGTCGCGATGAGCAAGTTCTCCAACTTTATCAACGAGTTGATTTCTTGGGTCACCCCCTCCGCCCTGTTCGTCCGGGTTACTGACGTATTACGCGGGGACCATTCCCGATGTGACCGGCACCAGATCGTGTGTTACCAAAGTGACGTTTACAGCCGGATGGGGCGGGCCTAGTATGCAACTCGTGGTTTGGCAGTTCTGGGGGAGGGCTGCCGGGCGTCCTGAGCTGAAAAGTTCAGGGCGCCTTTTTGTTGCCCGCCAGCTCCCGATCTCGAACCGAGGGTCACCCTGAAACCGGAGAACAGAAGCTCCACCTCTGCCCGCACTCCCGCCAGCTCTTGCGACTTCTCCAGCTGCCATGCATCCAATACGGTGTTACGATACATGAACCGATTTGCCAGCTGGCGAACCTACATTCGCAGTGAGCTGCGCCACCGGAGGAAAAATGGCAGGTAACGGAATTTTGGAAGTAACCGATGCAAATTTTGACCAGGACGTTCTGAAGTCGGAACAACCCGTTCTGGTGGATTTTTGGGCGGCCTGGTGTGGGCCTTGCCGCGCGCTGGCTCCCATCGTCGACGAACTGGCGAAGGACTACCACGGCAAGATCAAGGTCGGCAAAATGGATGTCGACAGCAACCAAGCCACTCCCATGCGCTACGGCGTCCGCGGCATTCCGACATTGCTGGTGTTTAAGGGCGGACAGGTAAAAGAGCAGATCGTAGGCTACGTGCCCAAGGAAACCATCCAGAAGGCGATCGACAAGCACGTTGGGTAAGGCGGTCGGTAGTCGTTGGTCGTTGGCAAAAACATCAAACGCCCGGGCTTATCGTCCGGGCGCCGTTGTGTTGAGTTGATTTGTTTCTTATGGATAAAGCTGACGCAGGCCGAAGAATCGTTTCGTTGGCTAGAAGCTGAAAGCTAGAAGCTGATTTCAATACTTCCTCAACACTCCAATCACCCTTCCCTGAACCTCCACTGAAGCCGCCGGCACGATGATGGGCTGCATGCTGACATTGGACGGCTGCAGGCGAATATTTTCGCCTTCGCGGTAAAAGCGTTTGAGCGTGGCGTCGGTTCCTTCCACCAGGGCAACCACGATGTCTCCGTTGTGCGCGGTCCTGCTTTTCTCCACCATCACGTAATCGCCGTTGAGGATGGCCTCATCCTGCATGGAGTCGCCGCGGACTTCCAGCACGAACACTTCTTTCGAGCGCACGAAATCGGCCAGCGAAATGGTCTCGTTGTTTTGCACCGCCTCAATGGGCTGGCCGGCGGAGATGCGGCCCACCAGCGGCAGCACCATCGTGGTGTTCACCGCCATGGCTTGCTTGAGCCGGCCCTTGGGCGGGAGCAGGTCGATCGACCGGCTGCGGTTGTAGTCGCGCGTCAGCAGGCCCTTCTTCTCCAGATTGGAGATGTGCTTGTGCACCGTGGCCAGCGAGCTGAGATCCAAACCCTGGCCAATCTCCTCGAATGAAGGAGAGTAGCCGTTCTTCTGCACGAACTCAGAGATGAAGTCGTACACCTGCCGTTGCCGTCTGGTGATTGCCATAGCAGAATTGTAGGCGAATATAAGGCGAAGTCAAGAGGGGATGTGTGGATGGGGTTCGGCCTTCCGACTCGTATGCTCAGTTCATCTGGGTCCCCCAAGTCTCCGAAGGACCTAGCGTGCCCTCCCAGAATTGACCTGTGCCGATTGATCCGTTGCCGCCGTGGTCTTGGTTGATCCGAACTAACTAATTAGTTCGTGATAGCATACTTCACATGGGCACATCTCAGACTCCGGTTCATAAGGTAGTATCCGCGCTTGCCGCGCGGACGCAGTTCGGCCAGATCATGCGGCGTGCACGCACTGGAGAAACTCGTTTTGTCGTGGACAAGCGGGGTGAGCCCCAGGTCGTGATCATGGGCATACGAGACTTTCTCAAGAACATCGCTCCCGAAAAGAAAGTCCTTGCCGCCATCCGTGCGGCCTCTCGCGAGAGTGGGAAAAACAAGCTGACCATGCGAGAGATTGATCGCGAAATCCGCGCCTACCGCCGTGAGCGTTCGCTTTAGCGCCCATGAAAACCATTCGCGTAGTACTGGACACGAATGTCGTCGTGTCAGCACACTTGAACGACCGAGGCTATGAACGGCATGTGCTCGACCTTGCTCTGGCACGCAAAATCCGCCTCGCGGCTTCCGAGACGATCCTGGCCGAGTACGAGAGCGTTCTGCTCCGGCCCAAATTCGCGATTGCGCCCCGGCATGTCGCCAGATCCATGCGCCTCCTCCGCTCCGCGGCTCTTGTCGTAACTCCGCAGCGCCAACTCAAGGTGACGCAAGATCCCGACGACAATCGCTTTCTCGAATGTGCTGAAGCGGCGCGGGCCGACTATCTGGTCACGGGAAACAGGCGGCACTTTCCAAAACAGTGGCGCCAGACCCTGGTGGTCAATGCCAGGGAACTGATCGAGTGGGTCGTTCCAGAACTTCGGAGATAAAGGACCCTATTATCCAGACGTCACTGCCTTCAGGAACCGGTAATAAAAATCCACCGCACGATAAAAGGCATCCACCCGAACGCGCTCATCTCTCCCGTGGGCGCGGATGTCGTCGCGATCAATCGCCTCCCCTGAGATGCAATAGGTAGGCATTCCCGCAGCATTGGTGTAGATGCCGTCGGAGGCGCCCGTCGACATGTCGGGAATCACGGGCAGTCCCGGCCACATGCTTTCGACAACCTTCTCCAGCGGCTTGAATACGTCAGGGCGTAGCGGTGGGGGCGGGTAGGACTTCCGGTTGGTTACGCCTCCGATTGCGCCCAGTTCACGCACGGAGATCTTGGGATCGGCAAGAACCTTGTCCAGCTCTTGTCTGATTTCTTCCGGCGAGTGTCCGGGGACAATGCGGCAGTTCACATTGGCCTGCGCGGTTTGCGGCAGTGCGTTGTTGGCGTGTCCTCCGCTGAGGCGCGTGGCCACGCAGGTGGTGTGCATGATCGAGTTGTCGATGGGATCCTTCGACAGGCGCGCCACCGCAGCCATGTCCGGAGGATTCTTCAGAATGGCTTGCATATCCGCGGCGCGTTCGCCGGTTGCCACCTTCGACATGCGCTCGTAATAAGCGCGAGTGATATTGGTCAGCTCAAACGGGAACTGGTAATGCTCGAGTCGCGCCAGTCCGTTGGCAAGATGATAGATCGCGTTGTCGGGCACAGGCAGCGAACTGTGGCCGCCGGGGTTGGTCACCGTAAGCTGGTAATCAGCATATAGCTTCTCCGACGCATCCACGGTCATGAACTGCGGTTTTCCGTGTTCGGACAGAATGCCGCCGCCATCGTGGTTGAGCACAAATTCAGCGTCGATCAAGTCGCGGTGATTCTTGATCAGCCAATCCACGCCGTTCGAAGTACCACCTTCTTCGTCGGCGGTCAGCGCCAGGATGATGTCGCGGTCCGGCACGTAACCTTCCTTCTTGAACCGGATCAGCGTGGTCACCATGATGGTGTCGCCGTCTTTCATATCCTGCGTGCCCCGCCCGTAGTAGTAGCCGTCTTTCTCCACGAACTGAAACGGGTCGGTGGTCCAGTCCTCGCGCCTCGCCTCGACCACGTCGAGATGTCCGATCAACAGCACCGGTTTATGCTTGCTGCTGCCGTGCAGACGGACGACCAGATTTTTCTTGCGATCGTTCGGCCCGAGGATATGGAGATCGCTCTCGGGAAAACCCGCGTCACGAAAGCGCTGCGCCATGGCCTCAGACGCTGTGGTCACGTTGCCGACCGAATCGGTGGTGTTGATTTCGACGAGCTGTTTGAAAATGTCGTGGGAAAGCTGCCTGGTCTTATCGTCTATTTGCGCGGTTGAACGTATTGCCAGAAATAAACAAACGGCCGCCAATGACAAGTTCCGATATTTCAATCTGGGCTCCTTGGTAGCGCCGGTGTTCCGCCGGCTGTCCCCTCGACAAGCTCGGGGCAAGCTCTGCGGACGTCTCGCCCGCAGGGATAATGAAAAAAC
>JBGQIG010000313.1:0-4018 GCA_041498365.1 Terriglobia bacterium
AGGAAGACTTAATCGCAGTGCTCCGTCAACCGTGGCGCCCCCGGCTGGCAGAAAAAGCAGGTTGATGACCGCTGACCAACAACTCGCGCTCTGGATCGCTCACCCCGTCCTGCAACTGGCGGTTGGGGCCGCGATGTTGCGACACAAGCTGCAACGTGTATTTCCCGTTTTCTTCGCTTATATCGTCTTCCAAATCCTGGCATTTTGTATCTTGTTCCCCATGTTCCAATGGGGTACTTACACGTATACCGAGTACTTCTGGTTCTATTGGACCTGCTCTGCGATCAATCTCATCGTGGGTTTCATGGTCATTTATGAAATTTTCCTGGACGTATTCCGTCCTTATCACACTCTAAGGGACCTCGGGTCGGTGCTCTTCAAGTGGGCGGCTCTGGTCATGTTGCTGGTTGCATTCGTGGTCGCGGCGTCCAGCCCGGTGGGGGACCAGGGGCCGATCGTTCAGGCGGTCATAACTGTGCAGCGCTGCGTGCGTGTGGCGCAGGTCGGACTCATCCTGTTCCTTCTGGTGTTCTCCCGCTATCTGGGAGTGTCGTGGCGACAGCACAGCTTCGGAATTTCGCTCGGATTAGGCCTTGCTGCGGGAGTCGAATTGGGCACGCTCGCCTTCCATGTAAGCGGCCATGCTTCGGAGGTGATGGTCCACGTGACTAATCTGGTGGCCTACAACCTCGCCATCATGATTTGGTTCACCTATTCCCTGATGAAGAGTCCGGCGCGAGCGCCCGGAGCAGAGTTGTTCACATCGCATCGCTGGGAAAAGAGCCTTACCGACCTTCATAATCCAGCGCAAGGCGATTCCCTGATACCCATGTTTGAAAGCATGGTGGATCGGGCCCTCTCTCGCACCCAGGGAGACTACTCGCTGAAAGAAGCTGCACGCGACTCTGCCGAACCAGCTATCCCTGCCCGGAGTGGAATGGATTCCGTTGTATCTCTGAGTCGCCGAGTCCACTGAAGCTTCACGCCGTAACTTCGCTCCACTCTTACCTGCCGCACGCCTTGTAACCCCCCATCTCACTATGCTCAAAGAGGGAAGTAAGATTCTCTCCTAAGAAACTAAGCGTGGACCATCGACATCGGGCCTCTAACCAGGCAATCTTGGATATAGCCTTTTTGGGTTAGGGAACAATGGGGACGGGGTCGACGAACCGACGAATCAAGAGATCCGCATGGACAACATCCTCAACCGAATGTTGAGCGGGCACGACAGAACCAGGTTCAGGAGAGCCGAATTCCAGAAAACGCTGGACTGATCGCTCTTGCCCTGTATAATGCCTGCCACTGTGAGGCTTCTGCTCCCAGGGACCTCGCAGCGTAAGGAGAACAACCATGAAACGTGCGGTCAGGATGTTGATCCTGATGGTAGGTTTGGCTTGCACGTACGTGGCAATCGCGACCCCGATACTCAATGCTGAACTGGGCCCGATGCCGCTATGTAACCCGGCCAATCCGAACTGCTCGAAAAGGTAGCATGCGGTATCGAGTGGAAGCGATCTACTGGTGACTAGCCACGCAAGTGGCTTTGCGTTTCCCGGGCTGACTGATTGCTAATCGCACAGTCAGCCCTCTTTTTTCATCACCTAGGCCCCGGTTCTTTCGGACTCAAAAGCATGTCCGAGAGTCTGTCTGAGTTGTTCCAGATTCGAAGTCGGCGGCTGACAGCTGAATCCGGAGCAGACTACTGCTACTGATTTTCCCTCATCGATCCCAGGCAGATGAGGGATGGTTTCTGCCAGGGCTGCTGGCAGGTTTTGCGGGACCGCCCCGTTGGCCGTCAGCTTGAGCACCGCCTTGTCGAACCGGAAGACGCTGGCCGCAGCGGTAAAGAGTTGTTCCGCCAAGTCATCTTCTCCGATGACGACAATCTGGGTATGTGGATGTGAAAAATGAACCGCCGCAATGCCATAGGTAGCCGCAAAGATTCCAAATTTCCCCGCGAGTCCCGCCAGCAACTGCAGGGTCTGCTCTGCCTGGTCGCGATAACTTTGCCGGTTGGTGTAAGCGTGCAGCCGTACCAGCGCAATGGCGGCCACGGAATTTCCAGCGGGAGTCGGTGAATCCTGAAACGGTTTTCGGCGCGTGCCCAGCACGCCCAGAGCCTTTGGCGATCCGTCTGCAAGGCCGGCTGAGTCGAAGAATCCACCGGACACGGGGTCAAAGAAACGGTCCCGCATCTTGTCCGCGATGCGTTCCGCGAAGTTGAAGTAGTTGAGGTCGGACGTGGCCTCGTAAGCGTCCATGCAAGCCACGGCAGTGAAGGCGTAATCGTCGAGTAGGCCGGGAACCTCGCGCCGCTCGGCGGCGGGGTCGGAATATGCAACCACGTGCTGCAGCCCGGTCTCTGGCCGCCATGCTTCAGCCAGGATGCGGTCGAGCGAACGCAGTGCAAAGTGCCGGGCTGGCTCGAGTGCCAATACCTTCGCCGCCTCCAGATACGCCGACACGCAAAGCGAGTTCCAGCCGACATAAACTGTCTTATCCACGTAAGGCGTTGGCCGCTGTAGACGGGCTGCGTACATCTTCTGCCTGGCGGACTCCAGCAGCACTTGCGTGCGTTCCAGGGTCAGACCCAGCCGTTTGGCAATTTCTTCGAGGGGAGCCCGGACATACAGAACATTTTTCTCCGGATTGTGGTGCATTTCACCGACTTCGTTGACGTCATAGTGCAGACCAGCGACAGCGGCTTCCTCCTCGTTCAGCACGGCCTGCATCTCGTCCCGGGTCCAGGTGAAATAGTCGCCATCATCGTCCATGGAGTAGTCGGCGTCCTGGGAGGCGTAAAAGCCGCCGCGCTCGCGGTCACTGAGCCACTCATCCATCCAGCGGACGATGTCGCGAGCCACCGCAGCGAAGAATTCCGAGCCGGTTACCTGGTAGGCGTGGACATAGTTCTTGAGCAGTTCGGAATTGTCGTAACACATTTTCTCGAAGTGGGGTACGATCCATCGCTCGTCCACCGAATAGCGATGAAACCCGCCAGCGAGCTGGTCATACACGCCGCCGCGGGCCATCCTCTCCAGCGTGGTGACGAAGACGTGGCGCAGTTTCTCGTCTCCCGAGCGTGCGTACTGGTCAATCAGAAGATCGAGGACAGCGGGATGAGGAAATTTGGGCGCGTTTCCGAATCCACCATGTTGCGGGTCAAACATCTTCAGGGCTGATTCCACAATCGCGTCGACTACTCTCGGGGAGAACTCGCCGCCGCCGGCGAAAGACTCGGCCTGCGAAATAGCGGCCTCGACCATTTTGGCCTGGTCAACAACGTCACCATTCTTCTGGTGATAGGCATCGGCAATGGAGAGCAGCACGCGTTTGAAACTGGGGCGTCCATAGTTTTCGTCGGGAGGGAAATAGGTTCCACCGTAAAACGGCTTGCCATCGGGCGTGAGAAAAGCGGTGAGCGGCCAGCCGCCCTGCCCGCTGATGGCGCTCACTGCAACCTGGTAGCGGCTGTCAATGTCAGGGCGCTCATCGCGATCCACCTTCACCGCCACGAAACGTTCATTCACGATCTGCGCCACTTCGGGATCGTCGTACGATTCGCGATCCATTACGTGACACCAATGGCACCAGACCGCGCCAATGTCGAGCAGGATGGGCTTGTTTTCGCGCTGCGCAGTGGCAAAGGCCTCCTCGCCCCATTCGTGCCAGCGGATGGGCTGGTGCATGGCTGAACGCAAGTAGGCAGAAGATGCCTTGGAGAGCGAGTTGAGGGTCTGGGTGGTCATGGTCTTAGTCTAAATGTTTTTAGGAACGGCGGTAGGGATTGCAGAATGCAGATTTTAGATTGCAGATTTCGGATCTGCGCCGCAATGCGTGCGATTTTCACTCTGAAATCTCAAATCTGAAACCTACAATTTGACCTCACGCCGAAAGCCGCCTGGCCACCGAGCAATACAGATCCACAGCCTCCTGCAATTGTTTCTTCTCGACGTATTCACCATCGGTGTGGGCCACTTGGATCGATCCTGGACCCATCAGCAGCGGCTGTCCCCAG
>JBGQIG010000314.1:0-4017 GCA_041498365.1 Terriglobia bacterium
CTGAGAAGGACACCAGCCGCCTGCGGGACGAGCTAGGGAAGGATTTCAATCTGCACCTCCTGCGTCCCGATGTTGTGGGCGATGTCTTCGGCGGTCACGGTCAGCTTGTAAGTCCCGGGTATGGTCTGCTCGGGAATGAACAGCCGTCCCGCGTTGATGCCTGCGCGTGCGTTCCAATTGAGGGCGACCGGCGGAGCCCCTTCCAGTCGTGCGACCAGGGTGCGCGTGCTCTGCGAAGCGCTCGCCTTCAGATTGACGGTCTGGCCTCGGTGATAGCGCTTCGTGTCGAGTTTGATCTGGACCACCGGCGGCTTGCTGGCAATGACAAATGTCTTGAACTCCCGATAGGTGTGGCCAAGGCGGTCGCGCAAGATCAGGCGGACAGTGTAAGTGCCGTCCTGCATATCATCGGGAGCCAGAAATCGGGTCTGCCATACGTCTTCCCCCGACAAATAGCGCAACTTTTGTATTAGGCCGAATGGAAAGAGTGCCGTCACGGACGTAATGGATTCGTCCGTCTTCACACGCAGCACGGGATCCCCGGGACGGATGACGCGCGGACGCAACAGCGCACGGGGCACGGCGAGAAACGACGTGTACGGGGTTACGAATTTGTATTGCCGTGCCAGGCGGATGATTTCGTCGACCGTAGCCTGGTCTTCTCCTTCACGCTGGATCTTTTCCAGCAACGCGTCCACCCGGGCCCTGGCCCAGAGTCGCGGAAGCTGCGCGTGGTCGAGAGCTGCACGCGGCAAGCTGGTTTTGGCGGAAATCGCCAGCGCCGCGCCGTCGCGCACGCCATGGACCGTAAACGCGACGTTCTCCCGCGCTGCCTGGTAGCGTCCGACCCATGAGGCGAGCGAACCCGAAAACGGGGAATCCTGCAGCGGATAAACCGCGTCCACCGCCGATTCCGGGGCCACTGCCAAGTTCAACTGGCTGATGGGGCTACGCCCGATCTTGGAAAGGAAAGCATTCAGCTTGAATTCCCCCGGCTCGGTGGAAAGCACATGTTCCAGCAAACCGTCCTGACGGGCCAGCACCCGCAATAGGGGCAAGTTGGCATCATCGCCCACGCCGAAGATGTAGGTGCGGGGGCGTTGTGCTTCGGGTAAACGCTTCCAGCTCTCCGCGTACCCACTGGCGAGCCTGCCGTTCTGGATTGGACCGCGAGTAGCGCCGCCATCACTCAGCAATACCAGATAGAAGTCGCCGGTACCCGGCAGCGAGCACTGCTGCAGTCCAGCCTGGAGTGCCCGCTGCAGATCCGTTCCGCCGCGCAGCTTGCTCGAGCGGACGAAATCCAGCGCGCGCTGCACACTGGCTGGATCGGCAGAGACTGGGGCAGCCTGGAAGGCCTGGACCTCACGATTGAACAACAAGAGACTGAAACGGTCGGCCGGCCGTAACGTTCGCAGCAGCGTCTCCAAAGCCTGATAGCTGCGTTCCAGCTTCTCCCACTGCATGGACAAAGACGTATCGAAGAGGATGACCAGGGTCTTGGGCGTGCCGGACGCCACACTTCCACTTGCGGTCGGAGCCGGATCTTTTCCGTATGCAAGTAATGCCTCGGCTTCGAAAAAGCCGGGTTCACTCGTGCTGCGCACCGGGGCAGTCTCGGTCGGGGAAGGCTGTCCACTCACCGGATTTCGGTAGGTCAACACCTGCAGCGTGTCGGCGCCTGCGGGATCGAGTTCGTAAGTCGCGACAAAGTCCTCGCCCAGGTTTACGTTTTGGCCCTCGAAGTGTCCCTTCACCAGGTGCGCCGTATTCTGGTCGATTTGCAAGGGAAAGCCCTGTGCAGCAGCCTGAAAGTTCGAAGTCGCGTGTTCCGAGTGCAGTTCGAAGTTGATGCGCAAATGTTGCGCGACCTGGGCCTGGTACGCATCCGGACGAAGTGGAATGGCAAAAAACGACTTCAGGTTCTCGACTGGAATGGACTCGTGGTACTCGATCTCCAGGCGCTTGGTTCCATACGGTTGGATGGGAACGATGCGCGCGCTGAAAACCGAGCTGCGCTTGGCTTCTTCAGAACCACGCTCCCCCATCTGCAGGAGTCCGGGATCAATCGCCTGCTGTTTGAGTTGGGTGTAAATTTCCTCGGCGCGTTTGCGCTCCAGCACCACGGCTGGAATGCGGGTCGGCCCGTCCCACACGGCGAAGTCGGAAACTGTGGCCTGGCGGGGCAGGGCGAAAATGTAGTTCCCTTCTTCGATCTTGTTGGTGTGGTTGGCGAAAATCTGCCGCACATATACGCGAGCATCGCCGTTGTCGATGCGAATCGTGATCTCCATCTCCTCGAGTGAGAGAATCGCGGGATCCGGCTGCGCTTTGTCGCGGGGAATCAGAATGCCTGCATCCGCCAGCGATGCCGCAGGCGCGAACAGCAAAACCAGAAGGATGAGAATGGCGTTCTTCATGGATGCAGTTTCGTCTCGAGTACCCGCACCAAACCGTTGTCCGTGCCGACGTACAGATAGCCATTGGCGGCGGCGAGCGCAGTCACGTTCGAAGAAGGCAATCCGGCTTCGATGGTGAACCAGCGCTCGGATTCACGGTCATACACAAACAGACCTTTGCCCAGCGTTCCCGCAAACACATGGCTCCCGGTAACCAGCATGGCGTTGGGATTAACTTCCAGTTGCCCGGTTGCGCTTTCAAACGAATGGAAGTGACCTGAGCGGTCGAGTCCGAGCACACCTGATCCATAGGTTCCGACCATCCATTCGGAGCCAACCGGGACGACCGCCGTGATCCAGCTGTGTTTGAGTCCGGACGTGGCAGTGGTGTAGTTGATCTGCACGTCGCCCTTCGTCAGCTGCGAGAGCCCGCCCAGCGTGCCCGCCATCAATTCGTCGCCTGAAACTCCGAGAGCGTAGACGTGGTTGTTAACCAGCCCCTGAAATGCGTACATGCTTCGCGCCCCGCCGGCGTCAAGAAACGTCAACCCTGCCGGCGTGGCCAGGGCTAAACCGTCCTGATAGGGAACGACATCCGTCACGTGGTCGGCAATCAGGCCATCGGCGCGAGTAAGGACCTGCTCCTGGCTGCCAGCCGTGTCAAAGCGAACCAGCCCGTTGGCGGTAGCGACGTCAATGCTCCCATCCTTGGGATTAGGCAGGATGCGATTCACACAGAACACATGCTCGTTTTCGATGTGGATAGCGGGTCCGCGATCGGACTCCAACTGGTCGAGGCCGCGGTCGAAATATCCGACCCAGAGACGCCCTCGTCTGTCCGCAGCCAGCGCGGATACATTGCGATCACTCAGGACCGCTGTACCTGCCTGCAAGACGGGCTGCCACCCGAAACCATGAGCACGTCTGCGATAGAGACCGCGTCGGGTCAGGGCAAAGACAGCTTCACCCATGTCTAACAGCTGGTGAACTTCCGTCAGCTCAGATGCGCCAACTGGACCGGAATTGGGACGGCGTCCCTCAAGCGGGATCGCAATTACGCCCTGCTCCTCGGATCCGACTAGGAGCTGTCCCGCGCTGGGCAACAAAGCAGTGGTCAGAACTCCGGCAGCGAGGGTGCGTGAAAATTGCCCGCGTTCGAATACTGCGACTCCGAGCACGGTACCCACATAGGTTCGATCGCCCGCCACCGCGATGGATTGCACCTGCCGATCGGGCAGCCCTTGCTCTTCCCCGAAGGATTCGGTCTCACCGGCATGCCAGTGGAACACGCCACGGTCGAGCGTTCCCACCCAGAGATCCGATTCCGTGCCGGCCAGGGTTGTGACATGAAGACTGCTCAGGGTGGGGTGCAGGACAGTTATTTTGTTTCCGTCGTAGATGAGGACGCCGCGCTTGCGAGTCCCAATCAGAAGATGTCCGGAGGCCACGGGCAGGACGGAGGTGATGGTTCGGGCATCCGCATCCTGCGGAAAGATCTGTCGAAAAGCACGCCCATTG
This sequence comes from Terriglobia bacterium, assembly GCA_041498365.1. GTDB lineage: Bacteria > Acidobacteriota > Terriglobia > Terriglobales > Acidobacteriaceae > JAIQFF01. Next base: position 3,918 of record JBGQIG010000314.1, read on the forward strand.
AAAATCAGCACTCCGCTCTGCGCAGTCGCTACCACAAGTTCCTGCTCTCGCGAGTCGGCCAATACCGCAGTGGCAATCGCGACAAGAGGGGAGGAGGGCA
>JBGQIG010000315.1:0-3979 GCA_041498365.1 Terriglobia bacterium
CGAAATCCTCTTTCCCTGACCTGAGGAAAAGAGGAACGAGATGCTGGAAATTCTGCACCCCGAATCTCATGTTCCCCCTGTGTAGGGCGAGAGTTGACACCGGGCGACCAGAAGATGACTTCCGATCCGGTTGTCGTGGCTTCTCAGGGCTCGTCCCTCAGCCACTCTGCATGAAATCCAAGGTCTGCTCCGGAGAGCAAACTTGAGGAATCGTACCGGGGAAGGCGGGGGTTCGTCAAGGGTGAAGGTAGCGTCCCGCTCCAGGGTGCCCACTTCTCGCAAGAAAAAGCGAGAAATGGGGCGCCCCCGCACGAGCGCGACGCTCGCGCCTACATGGGCTCGTTCTATACTTTCTCCGGACGGTGCTCCTGCATGTCAGAGCAGGTATTCGGACTCAGCGTAAATCAGGTGATCGCTTATACCGCCGTGGCCAACGTGCTGCTGGTGGTGATGCTTACCGCGATCAACATCTACTATGCAGGGCACGCCAAACGCCAGGCTGACGCGAGCCGAGAACAAGTGGCCGCCTCCAACCGGCAGGCGGAAATTGCCGCGGAAACGCTCTCCCTCCTGCGCCAGCAGACGGACCAGCAACGCCGCACCGACATCGCTTCCGTTACTTTGCAGCTTAAGGTTGCCATTCACGTGATTGAAGACTGGCTCAAGCGAATCAGTTCAGACAAGCATCCCCAACTGCCGGATGAGATCGGCATCCTCCCGACCGACTTCAGCCTTGCCACCCAACGTGCCAACTCGATTGATCAAATTGCCGCGGAAAACATGGGAGCGGCCTCACTCTATATCGCGGAAGCCGAAACCAATCTCAGGATCCTGCGCCATCGGGACCCGGCACAGCCGGAGAGCTGGAAGGATACGCAGCAAAAAGCCACCAACAATCTGAATATTGCCAAATACAAGCTGTCCGTAGCTCGGACCCGGTGGGAGGCAATGCCGGATCGGTAGTGTCCTTATCTCAATCGTCAAGTACGCGGGCGTCAACAAGATTGCTGCCGAGGAAGACGAGGCTTGGCAATCTGTGTCAGTTTCATTGCAGCCTCCGGATCACGACCCACACCATGATAGCTATTACCGCGATCACGATATACAAGGTGTAAAACGGTGCAAACATAGCCAAAATATTACCCTTGTGATCGCCATGTTTCTGGCAAATCGAGAAAACTTAGGACACTACCGTGCGCATCAACATCCTTGACCCCCAGAATCCGGCAGCGCATAATTCGCCCAGAGCCAGAAAACAGCGGCCAGAAGCGGAGTTCCTCACATGAGCGATGAAACCGGCAAGCGGATCGGCGACTATCAGATTCTGAACGAGTTGGGCGAGGGGGGCATGGGCCGGGTGTACCGGGTCAAAAACGTCATTTCTGACCGCATCGAAGCCATGAAAATTCTGCTGCCCGACCTGGCGGGACGGCAAGAGCTGGCCGCCCGTTTTCTGCGCGAGATCAAGCTCATGGCCAGCCTCGATCATCCCAACATTGCCGCGCTTCGAACCGCGTTCGCCGCGGACAACCAGCTTTACATGGTGATGGAGTTCGTCGAAGGCCACACCATGGCCGAACACCTCGAGAATGGGCCTATCTCGGTGCCTGACGCACTGAATTGTATCGGCCAGGTGCTTACCGCGATCGGCTACGCCCACCAGCAACACATCATTCATCGTGACATCAAGCCCGCCAACATGATGCTGACTTCGCAGGGCCTAATCAAACTCATGGATTTTGGGATTGCACGCGCCGGCGATGAGCGCAGTCTGACTATGACCGGCACCACCCTGGGCTCGTTGAGCTACATGTCGCCCGAACAGGTGAAGGGTGAGACCACCGACTCGCGCTCTGACTTGTATTCCGTCGGTGTGTGTCTGTACGAATTCGTGACTGGGCGGCGGCCGTTCGTTGCCACCAGCGACTATTCCATCATGGCCGCGCAAGTCAAAGAGATACCGAAGCCGCCCCTCGAACTGAATCCCGAGCTGCCTTCGGCGCTGAATGAAATTATTCTGATGGCCATCGCCAAAGACCCGGCCAAGCGCTTCCAAACGGCGGAGGCCTTCGCTAACGCCTTGAGCAGTGTCCCGGTAACCACGTCACCATCGCTTACCGCTCCGCGGGCCGCGCTGGGGACGGCTACGGCGGACAACGCCGCATTGCCCGCGGGGGTTTGGCAGGCCGCGCCAACCCTGATCCAGGACCGCCCGGCCCCGGCGCCGGTTACGGCACAAAAAAGTCCCACAGTTCCCAGCCCTGCCCCCGCCCCCGCTCCGGTGCGTGAGGCAACTCCGGTTGCCGTCACGCCGCCTCCCCGGCCAAGTGGCCATCGCGGCTTGTACATGACGATGGGGGCGCTCATTGTTCTTGCCGTGCTGGTTGTCGCTGGACTCTACATGCCCCGTAGCCACAAGACGCAAGCCAACGCGCCGGAACCGGTCGCCACCACACCGGTCACGCCAAACCAGGATATGGCTTCGCCCAGCCTCGCTCAGCCCAGCCAGCCGGCCCCTTCGGCTGCTCCGGCGACGGGTATGACCAGTTCGGACTCAGCACCACCGGCGGCTCCGCCATCGACTACTACGGCTTCCGCGGACATCTCAACTCCGCCGCAGGCTCCACCCGCGTCTGGTGCCATGGACAAGGCGAATGCGGCGCAGAACGGTTCGTCCCCTGCAAAACCAACTCGTCCCCGCGCCAAGAGACTTACCGCCCAGGACAGCGGCGCAGGAGGCGATGCAGGCGCGTCTCCGCAGAATGATGCCGGAACGGCTTCGCCCGACGCTCCCAGCGGTTCCGCCCAACTGGAAGACCTGGAACGCGAAGTTGACCAGCTTTCCAACCGCGCCGCCGCGGTAAACAGCGGGCTGGATCGACTGCAACAGGAGCAGGGCGCCGCAGGCTACGGCCTTCGCGGTGACATGGTCTCCCGGCAGGCCAGCATGAAGTCCAACTTGTTCAAAGCCGAAGAGGCTCTTCAACACAGAGACGCGGTCAGGACCAAGAAATACGTCGATCTCGTCAACCACGATCTCGACGTCCTGGAGCGGTTCCTCGGGCACTAGGAAACACACCGGGCCACGGATTGTCACGGATCTAACGGATTAAGGTCAAATTGATGTTTTGATCCGTGCGAATCCGTGAAAATCCGTGGCCAGGTTCTACCGGCTGTATTGATTCCTCTTCTTCTCTTCGTGCCGCTCTTGTCCTAGCCGGATCAGCCGCTCGATCAACTCAGGATAGGCCAGACCCGAAGCCGCCCACAGTTTGGGATACATGCTGATGGCGGTAAATCCGGGCATGGTATTGATCTCGTTGAGGTAAATCTTTCGATTTTTCGGGTCCATCAGGAAATCCACCCGCGCCAGGCCGGAACAGTCCACCGCCTGGAAAGCGCCGATGGCCAACTGTTGGACTTTTTTGGTCTCCGTCTTGCTGAGCTTGGCCGGAATAATCAGCTTGGAACCTTCATCTACATACTTGGCGGTGTAGTCGTAGAATTCCTTACCCGGAACGATCTCTCCTGGCACCGAAGCTGCGGGCTTGTCGTTACCCAGCACCGAGCATTCGATCTCGCGCGCTTTCTGCTTCTTGCCGCCCACGCCCTGTTCAATCACAATCTTGCGATCGAATTTCGCCGCCTCCGCAATCGCCGGGCCGAGCTCCTTGCGATCATGCGCTTTCGAAATTCCTACCGATGATCCCAGATTGGCGGGCTTCACGAACACAGGATATTTCAGCTTGCTTTCCACCAGCTTCTGAACTTTCTTCGGCTCCGCTTCCCAGGCGCTGCGCAGGACGGTCACGTGTTTCACGATGGGCAAACCAGCGGCGAGGAACAATGACTTCATGACGTCCTTATCCATGCCCGCAGCGGAGCCCAGTACTCCCGCTCCCACGTAAGGAATGTCCGCCAGTTCGAGCAGCCCCTGGATGGTTCCATCCTCGCCAAAAGTTCCGTGCAGTACGGGGAA
>JBGQIG010000316.1:0-3921 GCA_041498365.1 Terriglobia bacterium
CGTTCCAGAGTGGCCAGTTCGTCGTGGACGGCAGTCCCAATCTGTTCAAGGATCCGTCGGCGGCGCCGAACGCGTTCCGCTATGCCCATCCCGGGGAATCCGGTCAACGTAACAATCTGAACGGGCCCGGATATTTTGGGTTCGACATGGGCCTGGCGAACGAGTGGCACTTTACCGAGCGGCAAACGCTTAAATTCAGCTGGGAAGTCTTCAACGTGACCAACTCGGTCCGGTTCGATAGCGGCACGGCCAACCTGACTTTCGACGCGCCCAGCTTTGGCCAGTTCACCTCAACCCTCACCGACAAGCGCAAGATGCAGTTCGCGTTGCGCTACGCCTTCTAGCCGTAAATTCGAACTGAAGGGGCGGGTCCTCCCGCCCCCTTTTCTTTCGGAGATATGTTCTTGCCTCAACGGCTTTTTGGATCGCCTAGATTTTGGGCCACGGCACGCTCACGTGCCGCGTCGACTCCCCGACCGAGCTGAGCGTATGCATCGGCCAAAAAAAGATGGGCTTCCCGGGAATCAGCCTGGACCTGAGTCGCTTTTTCCAGGTTGTTCAGGGCGTCCAGAGGATTGCCCTGTAAAGAAAGGATTCGCCCGCGCAACAAATTGGCGCGGTAATGGTCGGGAATGATGCCGAGAGTTGTGTCCAGTTCAGTCATGGCTTCAGGGACGCGATCGATGCGGGCATAGACAGCGGCCAGGGAGAAATGCGCATCGGCCCAGCGCGGAGCGCGCGCCACTGCGGCTTCGAACTCGGGCGCAGACCCCTTCCAGTCTCCAGTTTCAAACAACGCAAGCCCCAGTTCGTAGTGGCCCAGTCCGCTGTCCGGCTGCAGGGTGACTGCTTTCCGCAACGGCGCGATGGCTTTGTCGAAATGCTTGAGGCGCGACTGGGCGATCCCGTACTGCATGTTTGCCACCGGCATGTCGGGTTGGGACGCGAGCGCGCGCTCCAGGCGCGGGATGGCCTGTTCGAAGCGCCCGTCTTCCACATCGAACATGGCATCATGCAGCAAGTTGGCAATTTCGATGCGGCTCTTGGGATCGAGCCCGGTGAGGTTTTTCTCGTCCTGCACCGGCTTCGTATCGGAGCCTACGTACCCGAGGGCTTGCAGCTTCTGCATCTTCTCGGGATCGGGCTTGGCGAGGTCAACCAAGGTCTGGCTGGTCCTGCTGCGAAAGTCGGCCAGTTGGGAAGCCATCGTGTCACTGACCGCCTTCGAGCTCCCGGCGAGATTATGGGACGCGTCCGGATCGACCGACTGGTTGTAAAGTTCCCGTTCCGGCGCCTGGATATACAAATATTTTCCCGTGCGTAGCGCGCGCAACGCGCTCCAGCCAAATGCGCGATGAGGATAGTCGGTTTCGGCATAAGCGGGCCGGCCTTCCGATGAACTGTTCGTATCCGGCGCCGCCTTGATGAATTCCAGCAGCGACTGCCCTTGCATCTCCGATGGAGGAGTGACGCCGGCGGCGGCCAGAAGGGTTGGCGCAACATCCACCAGCCCGGTACGGGCTTCCGTCCGTTTCCCCGCCCAGCGATTGAGTGGCAGCTTGATCAGCAACGGCACATGCAGGGTTTCATCGTACAGAAACACTCCGTGCGTGCTCTCGCCGTGCTGGCCCAGCGACTCACCGTGGTCGGCCATGACAGCAATGATGGCCTCATCATAGAGACCGTGCTTGCGGAGCCCGTCCAGCAGTTTGCCGACGCACGCGTCCGCGTAGGCGATCTCTCCATCGTAGGGTTGCGACGCGTAGCGAGCTTTATAAGGCGCCGGCGGATCGTACGGATCGTGCGCGTCATACAAATGAACCCATAGGAAAAATGGTTTGTTCGGCGCCTGGCTGAGCCATCTCAAAGCGTGGTCCACCACCACCTCGCCGCGCCGCTCGATTGTCTTGTACCGGTCCGCACCAAGCCGGCGCAAGCGAAAGCCCGCGTCATAAACATCGAACCCTCGGTCAAACCCGGGCGCAGTTCCGTCCAGCGGATCGAGGACCAGCGATGCGACGAAGGCTGCAGTCTGGTATCCATGGCCATGCAATATGTCAGGCAGATAGGGCAGCTTGATCGAGAGCGGCACCCCAAAATCATTCACGTGGTTAAATTGTGGATACGTTCCGGTGAGAATGGTCGCGTGCGAAGCAGTGGTAAGCGGAACGTGCGAGTACGCTCGGGCAAAGACAATTCCCTGCCGTGCCACTGCGTCCAGATTCGGCGTCAGCTTCCGCTTCGACCCCAGGAACCCCATGCGATCGGCACGAGTGGTGTCGAGCGTAATCAGGATGATATTAGGAGACCGGAAAGGGCTCCGGCGACTCGGGCTCTTCGGGACCTGGGCGGCGGCAGTGGAGATCGCGAGTGAGAGAACCAGCAGGAAGGATGAAGCCGGGCGCCGGACTGCCATAAAAATGAGAAAGGAAGTCTACCATAGGCAGACTCCCTCGATTTCCGCCGCTGTTTCTCGCTCGCAGGCTGCTGAAAAGTTCTGATTTTGGGTGGAGCAGGGCCTTGGCCCTGCAATAAGCGCTATCAAATGAGTCAGGCTTCAGCCCCTGCGGTACTTATTTCTCCTCTTTCAGCGGCCAGTCAGAAAGTGAATTTCAAAGAGAAATTCATGTTTCTAGGTCCGCCTTGAGCGATCACCGGGTTGCCCGACGCCACATCGGAAGTCTTGGTGACTGTCCCAAAGGTGGCGCCGAGACTGTTGTCGGGGGCGTAGTAAAAATTCCCGCGATTCAGAATGTTGTAGACCTCCCAGCGCAATTCCAGGTTCAAGCGATCCGTGATCTTGGTATTCTTCATCAAGGTCATGTCCCACTGGCTGAGACCTGGGCCGATCAACTGGTTGCGGCGAGAATTGCCGACGGTTCCGGCACAGGGGACGTAGAAAGGTGAAAGCGGCAGCGGCACCGGGTCGCCGTTACCGTCAAACACGATATTCCCGCACGGGTCGGGTTGATCTCCGACAGTGAAACTCTCGGCGACATAATGTAGCGGGTCGCGCGGGTTGTAGCGTACCGGGGTACCGTCCCAGGCCGCGCGGATGGAGATGCCGGTAAGACCCTGGCCCGAGGGATCGGCGCCTCCGCCCAGCAGCGGGGTGAAGGGCCGTCCGCTGATGGCGGTGTAGATCGTGCTGAGTTGCCAGCCCTTCCCCAGCCTTTCTCCCAGATGTGGGATCGTCGGGAAAGCATAAACGCCGCCAACGTTGAAGTTCAGGCGCACATCGTGATCGCAGAGGCCGCGGTTGTCTTTGACGTCCAGCGGATTTTGCAACTGGGGATAGTCCCCGCTGCCGCCGCGGTTGAAGGAGCTTTCGTCGTAACACTTGCTCCAGGTGAAGTTGTAGCTGGTGTCGAGGCCGTGCCAGCCGCGCTGGTTAAAGGACGCCTGCAAACTGTCGTATTGAGAGTTGCCCAGGTTGGTGGTCTGGATGATGTGCCTGAGATCGGGGAACTGAGTCGAAAAAGGGCGGTCGCCGAAGTCGCCTGCGCTGCCCAACGGACTGGCATTCAGGTCGCGGTTGATCGCCAGGCGTTCTCCGCGCTGGCCGGAGTAACCCAGGGTGAGAACGTTATTGCGGGCGACCTCCTGCTGCAAGCTCAGACTATAGTTATGCGAATAAGGTGTCTTGAAATCCTTCACTACAGAGTACGCGTCAAACGGAGGCTCTCCCGTGGGGCTGGAGCCAAAGACCGGTCCTTGAGAGAAACAGATGTAGTCGCCGACCACGTTAGCGGGATCGAAGCAGCTACTGGCTGGATCGTTGGGGGGCAGCAGCGACCCGCCACCGAGGCCAACATCGCTTGAAATCGAGACTGAAAATCCCCCTAGATTGGGCTGGGTAAACGCGCCTGCGACCGCTCCTGCCAAAGAATACGGAGAAGCCAGAGTGCCGAAATTCGGGAC
>JBGQIG010000317.1:0-3916 GCA_041498365.1 Terriglobia bacterium
CCGCAGCCGCCGCCGCACCTGCACCGGCGCCGCCCGCCACCATCACCGGGGCCGCCGCCGCCGCCGACACGCCGAGCCGCTCTTCCAGCTTCTTCACCAAAGCCGCCGCGTCGAGCAGCGACAGGCCTACGATTTGCTCTTCCAACTGCTGCAGATCCGCCATTGTCTATGTCTCCACTCTTCGAGTTAAAACTCTTTAAATTTGGTAGTTGAGTAATTTTGTAATCGGGTAATTTGAAGAACTTGGTTCCCAATTACTCAATTACCCGATTGCTCAATGTCTTTGAACTTCTTCTTCTCCACGCCCTGGTTAATGACCACGGCCAGGTCTTTCCCTACCGCATTCATCACCGTGACCAGCCGCTGTGCCGGTGCACTGATCAGGAACAGCAGCTTGGAGTAGATCTCTTCCTTCGAAGGCATCGTGGCCAGCGCCTGGATCTCCCTGATCGAGATGACGCGGCCTTCGACCACTCCCGCCTTGAAGGTAAATTCCGGATTGTCCTTGGCATACTTCGAGATGGCCTTGGCCAGCGCCACCGGATCGCCTTCGGTGTAGGCGATCGAAGTCACGCCGGAGAGACCCTTCAGCACCTCTTCCGCCTTGGTCCCCTTAGCGGCCCGCTGAGCCAGAGTGTTCTTCACCACCCGGTACTTGGCTCCGGAGCTGCGCAAGGTCTTGCGTAATTCGAAATCCTGCGCCACCGTGAGCTTGCTGTAGGTGGCGATAACCAGGCTGGACACCTTCTTCAACTCCTGGCTCAGCTTTTCGACCTGTTCGACTTTTTTCGCTCTGCTAACCGCCATAGCTCAATCCCTCAATATCTTTTTGTGTCTTGTCATCCTGAGGCGACATGTTCTTGTCGCCGAAGGACCCAGACGCGCCGCGCGATGCGCCGAAGGCGCTTAACTCGCGCGTTTGGCGCGCTTCCTTATCAGGCTTTCGCCGCCGCTTCCACCTGCGCCGTGTCAATCGAAATTCCCGGCCCCATGGTGGAACTCAGGTAGCAACCCTTGATGTACTTGCCCTTGGCCACAGTCGGCTTGGCCTTGATCACGCTGCTGATCACCACCGTCGCATTCTCCACCAGCTTGTCTGGAGTAAAGGAGATCTTCCCGACCGGCACGTGTACCAGCGCGGTCTTATCGGTGCGAAACTCCACCTTGCCGGCCTTGACTTCCTGCACCGCCTTGGCCACATCGAAGGTGACGGTGCCGGTCTTGGGATTGGGCATCAGACCCTTCGGTCCCAGAATCTTCCCCAGCCGCCCCACCGACTTCATGACATCAGGTGTGGCGATGAGCGCGTCAAAGTCGGTCCAGTTCTCTTTGTTGATCTTCTCGACCATTTCTTCGCCGCCCACGAAGTCCGCCCCAGCCGCCTCGGCTTCCTTCACCTTGTCACCACTGGCGATGACCAGGACCTTCTTGGATTTTCCCAGGCCGTGGGGCAATACCACCGTGCCGCGCACCATCTGGTCGGCATGCTTGGGATCCACTCCCAGACGCATGGTGATTTCTACGGTCTCGTCAAATTTTGCGTATTTGACCTTCTGCAGCAACGGCACCGCATCCTTGAGGAGATACGGACGCGCTTCTACTGCCTGCCGCGCTTTGGTAATGTTCTTTCCTGCCTTTTTCATCTGTTCTTCCTGTCTCCCACCGCTCAGCGCTGTTCGGCTGAGCCGTAGTGTTTTCGACTTGCCCGTGTGGCGCGGGCGCCCCCGCCCGCGAAAGCTGCGGAGCTTCGCTCCGCCGGACGGGTCAGAGACCCGTCCCCACACAACCTAGCCAACCACTTCGATCCCCATCGAGCGCGCCGTTCCCCGCACGCTTTTCATCGCCGCCTCGACCGAAGCGGCATTCAAGTCCGGCATCTTCTGTTTAGCGATGTCTTCGACCTGCTTGGCGGTAACCTTGCCCACTTTGTCTTTGTTGGGCGCTCCCGACCCCTTGGCAATACCGGCGGCGCGCTTCAGCAGAATTGACGCCGGCGGCGTCTTGGTGATGAAGGTAAACGAACGGTCGCTGTAAACCGTGACCACCACCGGAATGATGAGCCCTTCCAGTTCCTTGGCCCCGGTCCGGGCGTTGAACTGCTTGCAGAACTCCATGATATTGATCTGCGCCTGACCCAGAGCCGGCCCCACCGGAGGCGCCGGCGTCGCCTTACCTGCCGCAATCTGAAGCTTTACCGAACCTGTCGCCTTCTTCGCCATTTACCTGCCCTCTTAATTTCATTGTCATCCTGAGGCGACAAGCTCTTCGTCGCCGAAGGACCTAGGCTGCCCGCGATGAGCGCTCGACCGCAATGCGGTCGACATAAGCGCGATCGTCGCGCCAGGGCCGCTTCCCTGTCAAGCCACCTTCTCCACCTGGTTAAACTCCAGCTCCACCGGCGTCGAGCGCCCGAAAATTGTGACCATCACTTTCAGTGTCTCCCGGTCCTCATTGACCTCATCCACAATTCCGGTAAAGCTGGCAAACGGACCCTCGGTAATGCGCACCGACTCGTTCTTCTCAAACTTGACCTTGAGCTTAGGCTTGTCCTTGGCCTCGCCCACGCGATACACGATGTGCTGCACTTCTTCTTCCGACAATGGCGTCGGCTGCTGGCCCGTACCCACAAATCCCGTAACCCGCGGCGTGGATTTCACCACATGCCAGACGTGGTCATCCATGTCCATCTCCACCAGCACGTAGCCGGGATAGAACATGCGCTCAATGGTGTACTTCTTGCCGTTGCGCACTTCCGTAACTGCTTCAGTGGGGATCAGCACTTTCCCGATCTTGTCCTGCAGCCCGAAGGCCTGGACGCGTGACTCCAGCGACTCTTTGACCTTGCGCTCGAATCCCGAATAGGAGTGGATGATGTACCACTTCATGTTCGGATTGCGAGCCGGCTCTACCGCGCCCGCGCCCGGAGCAGTATTTTCTCCGCCGCCTGCTCCGGCCTCGTTTTTTTCTTCGTCCTGCATAGATGGCTCTGCGCTAGTTTGCTGCAACACTTCGCTTCCTTCCTCGACCGGACCCAGACTCAGTGATGCCCGAAATAGCGGAACACCGAGTCAATGCCGTGCCCGATCACCAGGTCCACCGCCCAGAAATACGCCGCGAACAGGAACACGGTGATGATCACTACAGTCGTAGTGGCCCGCACTTCCTTGAACGAGGGCGCCGTGACCTTCTTCATCTCGGTGCGCACATCGTTGTAGAAAGTCCTGACCCGCTCTGGCCACGACTTGATCCGGTCGCCGAAACTGCCGCCGGCAGCTGCCAGTGAATTTGCCATCTTCTTCGTCTCGACTCCCATCACCTACCGGTCCGTTTCAGCCCTCAATTTCTGGCAGGGGCGGAGGGATTCGAACCCCCAAGTTCGGTTTTGGAGACCGACAGTTTAACCGTTGAGCTTACGCCCCTGTGTAACCACTCCTTCAAAGCAAGTGCGCTGCTCGCCAGATCCTTCGCAAAGAACGCTCCGGATGACGCCAGCGGGCTCCCGCTTCGCTCACGCCCGCTAAACGGCGTCATTTCACCTCTTTGTGTGGCGTGTGCTTACGGCAGACGCGGCAGAATTTCTTCAGTTCCAGCCGCTCCGTCATCGTCTTCCGGTTCTTGGTGGTCGAATAGTTCCGCTCTTTGCAATCACCGCACTGCAAGGTAATGATCTCTCGGGGCATAAAACAGCTCCTAGCTGCTAGCTCTTAGCTTCTGGCTTCTGAGAACTGAGAACCAGTAACTGATCACTGGTTTTAATCTTCAGTTCTGCCTGGCCGGGTTGAAACCCGGCCCTACCACAACCACGCTACTGAATAATCTCGCTGATGGTGCCCGCTCCCACCGTGTGCCCGCCTTCGCGGATGGCAAACCGCAAGCCCTTTTCCATCGCCACCGGCGTGATCAGCTCGATCACCAG
>JBGQIG010000318.1:0-3904 GCA_041498365.1 Terriglobia bacterium
GCACGTATGTTACAATGAATGAAGGCCGGTGTCAGCCGCTGGGGGTGCGCAACCTTTCCCGGCCTGCGCGAATCTTATCGGCTAGGCATACCGAACTTGGGAAATTTGCGTCTAAGTTAGAGGTAAATGGTGCCGGGCAAATTCATCAATCTGCTGCCGCCTGAGATTACAAAGGCCAAAGTGTCTGGAGCGGGCGCTCAGCCCGCGGTTCAAGTGCCTTACTCAGCCGTGCCGAAATTCGACCCGCCAGCGATCCTCATCCCCGATAATTTTTGGTCGAACCTGAAGCAGTTCCTGACGGAGCGGCCCGTCAAGGTGCGCGAGCGGGCGGATGCGCCTTTCACGAAGACGTCGTTTGGCATGGGAATTGGCGACAACCTCAAGGATTTTTTCAGCTCGAGCCCAGCTCCCAGGGGACCGGTAAACAGCAAACTGGCAGTCGCCTGGGGAGCGAATTTCGGCAGCTTTGGGACGCGCATCAAGGAATTTTTCTCGCCTCCGAAGCAGGCGCCCTTGCCCTTCGCGGTAAAGCCCATGAAGGTAAAAGACATCTGGTCGAAGGATGAAAACTTCGGCTGGAGCCAGGTGATCGCGGTTGGTTTGCACGCCGCCGTGATCGCGCTGCTGGTGATTCCGATTTTCACAAATATGATGCCGGCTTCCACGGAAGCAAAGAACAAGCAGATCGGCGTCATGCCGCTGGACATTTCCCCGTACGTCTCGAAGCTGCCTGCAGGCGCGGATAAAGCCGGGGGCGGTGGCGGCGGCGGCGATCGATCGCAGTTGCCTCCGACGAAGGGCCGCGCTCCAAAATTCAAGTGGACGCAGTTTACTCCGCCGGAAGCGACGCTCAAGAATCTGAATCCCAAGCTGGCGATGGATCCTTCGCTGCTAGGTCCGCCGGATTTGAAGGTGGCCAATCCGCCGCTCACAAATATGGGTGATCCGTTGGCGGCAGCCGTGAATTACTCCGGTGGCCCCGGCGGTGGCGGCGGTATTGGCACTGGCGAAGCCGGCGGTATCGGCAGCGGGTCCGGCGGAGGCCTTGGGCCTGGCTCGGGCGGCGGCACGGGTGGTGGAGTCTTCCGCGCCGGCGTGAACGGAGTGGGAATTCCGGTCTGTTTTTACCAGCCTCCTCCGGAGTATTCCGACGAAGCGCGCAAGGTGAAATACCAGGGCGCGGTGGTCGTGGAAGGCGTTATTGGTCTTGAGGGGAAGATTAGCAACATCAGGATCATCAAGGGAGTCGGGATGGGGCTCGACGAAAACGCCGTAGCCGCCGTGAAGACCTGGCGTTGCAAGCCGGCAGCGGGACCAAACGGAAAGCCGGTACCGACGATTGTGCCGATTGAAGTCACCTTCCGCCTTTTCTAAGTCTGTTTCCATTCAAACGCGTTAGTTAATCTTCTGCTCCGGGCCTCTTGGCGTCTTTTCATTGCGTCTTCGCGAGTTTGCATCTTCGGTCGACCCCTGCGAGCTACCTAAGCCTTGCGCAACCCCCTCTGAAAAAGGCATACTCCCGCAAGCCAATTCCATTCTCGGGGATCCCCAAGTCATTCGGCGGAGACATAAAATGAAGAAACTTTGCTTCTTTCTCGTCGTCTTTTTGTTTTTTCCCTCTTTGAGTCCGTCTTCCGCGGCACAATCTCCATCCCCTTCCGCTGCTTCGAGTCCCCAGCAGGCGCCGCCCGCCGCGAGCACGCCCTCGGCTCCCGCCCCATCCGCCGCGCTGCAACAAGCGACGCCGCAAAAAATTACCGCCTATACGCTTCCGCCGGAGCGCTACAAGAAAGCCCACGATCTCGGCCGCATCTATTTCCGTTTCACTTTGGTCAGCTTCTTCTACGGTTTGGTCGCCCTATGGCTCGTCCTCCGCTGGAAGCTCGCGCCGAAATATCGCACCTTGGCCGAGGGCATCTCCTCAAAACGTTTCGTCCAGGCACTCGTCTTTGCGCCTCTGCTGATTCTGACCATCGATACCCTCGAGCTGCCACCGGGCGTTTACCAGCACTGGCTCTCCCGCAGCTACGGAATCTCCATCCAGGCGTGGCCCTCGTGGCTCTGGGATTGGACCAAAGGCGAAATCGTCTCCGTTATTATTGCAACGATCCTCATCTGGATCCTTTACGCGGTAATCCGCAAGAGCACACGCCGCTGGTGGTTCTATTTCTGGCTCGTTTCTCTCCCCATCGGCCTCCTTCTGATCTTCGTGCAGCCGGTCATCATTGACCCGCTCTTCCACAAGTTCGAGCCGCTCGTGCAAAAAGATGCTCCTCTTACCGCAGCCCTCGAGAAGCTGGTCCAGCGCGCCGGACAAAACATTCCGCCGGAGCGCATGTACTGGATGGGCGCGGGGGAAAAAACCACGGCGCTGAATGCTTACGTGGCAGGCTTTGGGGCCTCCAAGCGCATCGTGGTATGGGACACCACCATCGCCAAGATGAACACGCCACAGATCGTCTACGTCACGGGCCATGAAATGGGCCACTACGTCCTGGGCCACATTCCCAAGCTGCTGGCCTTCTTCGCCGCGCTGCTGTTTGTATTTTTCTATGTTGGTTACCGCAGTATCGGCTGGGTGCTCGCCCGCTGGGGTCAAAACTGGGACGTTCGCGGCATCGACGATTGGGCCTCGCTCCCGGCCTTGCTGCTTCTTCTATCGATCCTGTTCTTCCTCGCGAACCCTCTTGTCAGCGCGTTCAGCCGGCGTCAGGAACATCAAGCCGACCAGTACGGCCTCGAAGTCACGCATGGACTCACGCCGGATTCAGGACAAATTGCCGCGCAAGCCTTTCAGGTACTCGGTGATGTGGATTTGGACGATCCCGACCCGGATCAGTTCAATATATTCCTCTTCTACAGCCATCCCGCCATCCGGGACCGCGTCCAATTCAGCCTGACCTACGATCCGTGGTCGAAAAACCAGCAGCCCGAGTTCGTCAAATAGACCGGCTGAATTCCGCATGCGTTTTTCATGACCACAATGACAGGATGTGTCCAGGCGACAAGAGCGGCCCGCCTAAGAAGAAGGCGGGCCCTACAGAGTACCCGCGGGCGGGACAGATGCTTGTGTGAAATGTGCAGAACGCTTTACGCAAACCACTGTCGCTTCCCTTACAAGCCTTCGCCGCAATCTGCTACGATTCGTGCATGAGAAAAGCAGCCGCTTTCGCGTTCTGCCTTGCACTGTGCGTCTTGTACCTTGCGAGCGCCTCACCCGCGCAAACCAATACCGGCACGTTGGAAATCGTGGCAAGGATTGCGCCGACGGCGGCGCGGCCGGAACCGGTGCGCCAATTCACGTTTTACATCCTGACAAAGAGCTACACGGAGATCGTCAAAGAAGCGGAAGAGAAGGACGTGATCCCCTCGCGGGATGAATTCATCGAGGGGCTCAAGCTCTCTCCCGAATTGCGCTCCTGGCTGAAGAACCACGACGTTCTCGACCTGACGCTACCCGATGTGGATAAAGTGATGACTCCGGATGACATCATTCATACTCCGGAGTTGCTGCTGGCGTACCAGCGCTCGAACAGTGGCGGGGTGACGAACAGCATCCCAAAGCCTAAATACTCCGACGCGGATAAGACGGAGCATCCCGAAAAATACGCAAAGCAAATGCAGGACTACCTGGTAGCGCTGAAGAAATTCATCCAGTCACATCCCGAAACGGTTTCTGGAGTCGAGCTGGAGTTGGACGGTATCAACCCACAGAGAAAGTGGTCCAGCATTCAGAACGAGCATCGCAAGCGCGTGCAACTTCTTGCGCCGCACACGGCACAAACGAAATATCTCGCCACCAGCGCGGACACCGACCTCGAAGGCCGCGCCTCGGTTTCCGGCCTTGCTCCGGGCAACTATTGGATCAGCTCGCTCAACCTTGATGCCAGCGCAGGCGATGCGC
>JBGQIG010000319.1:0-3881 GCA_041498365.1 Terriglobia bacterium
CACCTTCTTTTGCCTGCAAGCGATGGGTGACCTGGGAGAGCCGATCTGGTTCCACACCGGCGACCGCGATCTTGCGGTCCACCTGCTGCGCTCGAAATTGCTCAAGCAGGGTAAGACGCTGGCCGACGTCACCGCCGAAATTGCCACCAAGATGGGGGTACAGGCCCGCATCCTCCCCATGAGCAATGCCCGCGTTGAAACCCGGGTGGACACTCCGATTGGCGAACTGAGCTTTGAAGAATATTTCGTGGAGCGCTGGTATCAGGATCCGGTCAAGTCGGTTCGTTTCGCTGGAATCGAGACCGCCCAGCCTGCCCCAGGCGTGATCGAAGCCATCATGTCGGCTACTGTGATACTGCTGGCGCCAAGCAACCCTATTACCAGCATTGGTCCGATCCTAGCAGTGCCAGGTATTACCGAGGCTCTGAAGCAAACTCCTGCGCCGATTGCCGCCATCAGCCCGATTGTCGGCGGCACGGCGGTTTCGGGACCCGCTGGTATTTTGATGGCCGCCCAGGGTTTGCCGGTGTCAATCGCAGGCGTGGCGCAGGCCTACCGGGAATTTCTGGATATTCTGGTGGTCGACACCCGCGATGCCCAGGCAGCCGAGGAGTTACGACAATCCGGACTCCGTGTCGACTGCGCCAATACAATCATGGGTACAGCCGAAGAAAAAGCTGATCTTGCCCGCCAGGTCCTGGCGCTATTTTCGGCCGAAAGCGCCGCCCACGCGGGTTCGGACCTGTCATGATTCTGGTACCGGTCAAGAACCTGGCCGACGCCAAGCAGCGCCTCTCGGCGATGCTGGATCAGCCCGCCCGCACTGAACTCGCGCAAGCCATGCTGTTCGACGTGCTTGAGACCCTGGCCACGTGGGCGCGTCGTCCGGAAGTTGGCATTGTGACCAACGATCCCTTTGCCCTTCAACTCGCCCGACAGTTTCATTTTTCTGTGATCCCCGATAACCACAACCGTGGTGAGACCGATGCCATCGAGATCGCAACCCGATATTGCGTGTCACAAGGCGTCGATAACACCCTGGTGATCCCGGGCGACATTCCTTTAATCCAGAGCTGGGAGCTTGAAAAGATTGTGGAAGCGGCGCCGACCGAAGGCTCCGTACTCGTCCCCGCCGCTGATGGACGCGGTACCAACGCAATCTGGCGCCGACCTGCGGGACTGTTTCCCGCGCGCTTCGGCAATGACAGCTTCAAGCCTCACCTCGCCGCGGCCCAGGCAACAGGGAAACCGTGCATCGTGATTTCACTACCCGGCATTGCTCTCGATGTCGACAACCCATCCGATCTGAGCGCGCTTGCGGCCGCCCCCGGTGAAACCCGTGCCCAGCGCCTGATCCGGCAATGGGAACTGGCCGATCTTCCCTTGGCAGCGAACGAATAAGTAGTCCACCGCCCCAAGAGCCCGTGCGAACTCCACCATCCAATTCGCCAGCGAAACCCAAGCCCAGATCAACTCCGCAACAGAAACCAACCAAAGTCCGGCAGTGGCAAACGAGCCCAGCCCCGCAGCGGCGAAAGCCCCCCACACACCCCACCGCTCCAGAGCTCCACATAATCCCCCTTTGCGTCGAGGGCGAAGTCAAACCCGGAGACTCCCTGGCCAGACTGCTTCTCGAATCCCTCAAGCATCAAAAGCAGCGATTGCGCCAAGGCGACATCCTTGTCATCAAGCACAAGATCGTTTCCAAGGCGGAGGGACAGTTCGTGGAACTGAAAACAATCAAACCTTCCGCCGCTTCCCGCCGCTGGGCGCTCCGCTACCACCTCGACGCCCGTGTCATCGAACTGGCCTTCACTCAGGCCCGGCGCATCGTGCGCCGCAAGCACGGCGTGCTGATCACGCAAACTCGCCACGGCCTGATCTGCGCCAACAGCGCCGTCGACGTCTCCAACGTAGATGGAGGTCGCCACGCTCTCCTGCTACCAAAGGACCCCGACCGTTCCGCCGCGCAAATCCACCGGGCGCTGAAGAAAACTCTGAGCCTTTCCATCCCCGTAATCATCACTGATACTTTCGGACGACCCTGGCGTGAAGGGTTGACCGAGGTCGCAATTGGCGTGGCGGGTATGAAGGCTCTGCACGATTATTGTGGCTGTCGCGACCCGCACGGATACACCTTGCAGGGGAGTATCGAAGCCGACGCCGATCAACTGGCTTGCGCTGCCGGCCTGGTCTGCGGCAAGCTAGCACGCACCCCGGCATGTATCATTCGAGGGTTCCCGTATCGGCCCGGACGAGGCACGGCCCGGGACCTGATTCGTCCAGCCGCAAACGATCTGTTTCGCTGAGCTGTTGTTGTTAGGAGGAGTTGTGACCCGAGTTCTATCTGATACCGAACTGGAAAGATTCCCTGAGCTGGAGTGGTCGGAAGTCGCGGTAAGCATTTCGCCTGAGTTGCGCGCCGCGCTCGAGTATGTCCTGGCTTCCCAGGATGGCGGCGAACTCTCCCGTGAACAATGCCTGCTCCTGGCAAATGCGGAAGGCGATGATCTTCTCGGCCTGCTGGTTGCGGCCGACATGCTGCGCCGTGATCTGGTCGGAAATCTTGTAACCTACGTGGTCAATCGCAATATCAATTTCACCAATGTTTGTTTCGTCGGATGCAAGTTTTGCGCCTTCAGCCGGGGCCCGCGAGAAGCCGACAGCTACTTCCACAGTCTCGAGACCATGGCGCGGAAGGCGGTCGAGGCATGGGCGCTGGGCGCGACTGAAGTCTGCATCCAGGGCGGCCTGCCGCACGGCTTGCCTCGCTTCTATTACCGCGACATCCTGCGCGCTATAAAAGAAGCCGTGCCCGGCATGCACATTCATGCGTTCTCGCCGATGGAGATTGTTTACGGCGTAGAACTCACCGGCATGCCACTGCCGGACTATCTGCAGATGCTGCGCGACAACGGTCTCGACACCCTGCCGGGCACGGCCGCCGAAATTCTCGATGACGACGTGCGCTTCGTGCTCTCCCGCAACAAGCTCTCCACCGGACAATGGAAGCAGGTGATCCGCACCGCCCACCAATGTGGCATTCGCAGCACATCCACGCTGATGTACGGACACGTGGAAACGCCAACTCACTGGGTAAACCAACTTTTGCTGCTCCGCGAGATCCAGCAGCAGACCGGGGGTTTCACCGAGTTCGTGCCGCTGGGCTTCGTGCATCAGAACACGCTGCTGTTTCATCAGGGAATCGCACGCCCGGGCCCGACTCTGGCCGAGCATCTCAAGATTCACGCTCTTGCGCGAGTCATGTTGGCGGGCGCCATCAACAATATTCAGGTGTCCTGGGTGAAGCTGAACCAGCGCCTGTCGCAGCTTTGCCTGCATGCCGGCGCGAATGACTACGGCGGAACCTTGATGGAAGAAAACATCTCGCGTGAAGCCGGAGCCACGGCGGGGCAATACACCAGCGCGGAGGAATTCCAGTCGCTGATTCTCGAGACGGGACGCATCCCCGCTGAGCGCAACACCACTTACACGCGAATCAGCATCAAACTGCAACCCGAGCAACTCACCTTCAAAGAAGCCCTCGAACCGGAGTTTGCCTAGTCATGGGGCGCACCATCGCGGTCCTCGGGGGCACCGGCCCGGAGGGCTATGGTCTCGCCCTGCGCTGGGCTCGCGCGGGAGAGACCGTAATCATCGGGTCGCGTGATGCCAAACGCGCGCAGGACGCCGCGGCAAAGATCAAGGTAGCCGTCGCCACTGCAAGAGTCTCAGGCGAGGAAAATGTCGCCGCCTGTGCCGCCGACCTGCTCGTGCTCACCATCCCGTTTGAGGGCCACGCCGCTCTGCTCAAGCACATCAAGCCGGCGATTCGCCCGGGGAGCATTGTGATTGACACCACCGTGCCCCTGGCGGCAAGC
>JBGQIG010000320.1:0-3841 GCA_041498365.1 Terriglobia bacterium
CGATCTGCAACAGCCGCTCCAACTCCAGGGGACGCCCATTGATCATGTGCTTCAGCGTCTCGCCACCGAGGCACTCCATGACGATGAACAGACTGCCCTCATGCTGGCCAATCTCGTGGATGGTGCAGATGTTGGGATGATTCAGAGCCGAGGCTGCGCGTGCCTCTCGCCGGAACCGTTCCAGCGCCTGGGCGTCCTGGAGGGCCTCATCAGGCAGGAACTTCAGAGCCACAAAACGGCCCAGACTGGTGTCCTCGGCTTTGTAAACGACTCCCATTCCCCCGCCGCCGAGCCGCTCAAGAATCCGGTAGTGGGAAATCGTCTGCCCGATCATGGTTGCTGAAACGTTGGCGGGGCTATCTTAGGAGGTATTGGAGGTTCCGTCAATGCGCTGTACTCGTCCAGTAGATAGGTGACACTTTTCACTGACCTGAGGCCCGCCGCAGGCACTGCCGCGGGTTGGATAGCCCAGCAATGATCAGGGCGGACGTTTGGTTTATACGGGGAGCGGCACGCCCGCCGCCCTGATCACCTTCTTTGATACGGCGACGAGCTTTTGGACTAAGGCGACGCGGGCTTTTTCGTTATCGATTTCCTGTTGAACCTGCACTGCCAGAGCTTTGAGCTGCGAAGTATCTGGAACCTGGACCGAGTCCAGTTCTCGCAACGGGTCAAAGATGGCTCCTTCAAGTGCGATCTTGAGCCGCGTTATCACACGGCGCAAATCGTGTTTATTGGTGTCATTGACACCCGCATCCTCCAGCTGTTGCATGGTATTTTGGAGGGTATCGAGGATTTCTTGTAGGGTCATGGTGCCTGCTCCACTACTCCGGCCTTGAATGCCTTTTCGATCTGCCCTTCGATATTGGCGATATCGGTGACCGATTGAGTAATTCGGTCTTTGTTCACACCAACAACGCCTACTAACTGGTTCACCAGCACTTCGTCGGCCTTTTCCAGTTGGATGTAGTCATCCAGTTTTTGCTGTGCGTCCAAGATGTTCTGGTACGCTTCCAGCATTTCCTTGTGCTTTGCTTTGAGCTTGGCTACCAGTTCAGCGTTTGTGTGCTTTTGCTCCACCACAGCAGTTCCAGTGTCCTGAACGTTGTTTGCCAGGTCACCGAGAATCTTGCGCCGGCTGGCATCATCTTGGGCCGCGGCCACAGGCTTCAATGCCTCATTGGTCTCATCCTGTGCGGCCTTTTTCGCGATATCGTCAAGCCTGAAGTTGCTGGCTTTGAGTTGAGCATCCGCGAACTCTTCGATGACCTTGAAGTAGGCTTTCAGCGCACCGAGATAGGAATTCTGCACCTTCACTTGCTCGGCGGACAAGTGCTTGACGGCCATCGGCGTGCCACACCCGAGAGTACAAAGCAGCGCTAACACCGAAAGTGACTGCGCTGCCTTAGCGCGGCTTGCGTGCACTAGCCCTTGCTTCTCCATTGAACTCTCCTCATGAAGGCCTAGCCACTGGCATCTACGTTATGGTGGAAGCGCTACTACGACCAAATCTGATCGGTAGTGAAATTCGGGACCGCAGGGGAAGATTGCGGCGACATCGTGCACTAAATGAAGGTGGGGGTCAATTGGAAAATTGAACTTGTTACGAAAACCGAACAAACCTCGTGGGCAAAAACAGTGGGGGCCGGACTTATAAGCTAAATTCCTTCGGGTTGTCTCCGCCAAGCTTTAGTTGTATATGGACTTAACCTGCGAGGCCTTGACGGATCTTGGGCTCCCAGAATCTGTGAATTCCTGCAAATCTGCAGGGTGGTTTCACCTACTCGCCTGTCATGGGTAACTGGGCTGCGCCGTACAGTCCTGCGTCGCTGCCCAACACGGCGCGGGTGATGATGGTCTTCCCCGACCCCTCAGGCTCGACCTGTCCTGAAGCACCCTGCCCGCCCGAGACCGGTGACGATGGAGCGGTGGCCGCATACACGAGGGAACGCTCCCGCAGCTCCTCAAAGATGAAGGGCGAGAATGCTTCCCATGCACTGGAAACTCCTCCGCCCACAACATACATGGGAAGGTTGAACGCATTCACCAGGTTCGCAAGACAGATCCCTAACGCGCGTCCCATGCGGCCGAAGATTTTCCTGGCCTCTTCGTCTCCCTGAATCGCCAGATTGTAAATCGCTTTAGCGTTGAATTCCGGATCTGAACTGGCCGCTTTCGCCAGCTCCGGGGCGCGGCCTGCGGCGATCGCCTCCTTCGCCATTCGGACCACCGCCGTGGCCGAAGCGTATTGCTCCACACAGCCGCGATTGCCACAGCCGCACGGAGGCCCCTCAGGTTCCACAGTCATGTGGCCAAACTCGCCGGCCATCCCGGTCATGCCATGCCAGATGCGCCCGCCCAGCACAATACCGCCGCCAACTCCTGTTCCCAGGGTCAACATGATCATGTCGTCCACGTCTCGCGCCGCCCCCAGCCACTTTTCTCCCAGCGCCGCAACATTGGCGTCATTCTCCAAAATCACTCGCGTCCCCAGGAGACGCTCGATCTGAGCTTGCACTGGAGACTCCGCCCAGCCCGGCAAATTGGGCGACTCACGCAGCATGCCGGTCTTCATGTCGATAATCCCCGGCACTCCGATGCCGATTCCTTGCAGGACAGAGGTGTCCCGATACTTGGCGGCTAGAAGACGAATCGCATCACACATCTCGTGGATGACATGGTTCTTACCCAGCGCCACCCGCGTGCCCAGAGTGACTTTTTCCATCAAATCGCCCTGCTGGGTGACCGCCGCGATACGGAGGTTGGTACCGCCGAGATCGACACCGATCGAAAAATTGGGCATAGCCGAGTAGGGTACCAAATTTCAGATTGCAGAATCAGATTGTAGATTGCTGGAATGACAAAGTAGCGCGACGTCCGCCGGCGCTACTTTTGACACTTCGGACAATAATGGCTGCTGCGACCTGCGATGACCACGCGTTTCACCGCGGACTTGCAGACCAGGCACGGTTCGCCTTCCCGGCCGTAGACCCGATGTTGCAGTTGAAAGAATCCCTCTTCGCCATCGGCGTCTACATAATCGGAAACCGAGGAGCCGCCCAGAGAGATAGCCTCTTGTAGCACTTCCTGTACCGCCTGGTAGAGTCGTCGCAGGTCTTCTCGCGTCAGCGACGCTGTGCGCCGTCGCGGCCTGACGCCCGCGCGAAACAGTGATTCATCCGCATAGATGTTTCCTACGCCGCGCAAGAGCTTCTGGTTCAGCAGGGCGCTCTTGATGGGCGTTTTGCGGCCATGGAAGAGGCAAACAAAGTGATCCAGTTTGACTTCCAGCGGCTCGGAGCCACCAGCCTCGAAACCGTGTGCCACACTCAAACGCCCGAAACGCCGTGGATCGACGAAACGCAATTCCCTGCCCGAGGCCAGCTTCGCCACCAGGTGTGTGTGTTTTGCGATTTCGGCATCGGGCTGGCAAATAAGCAGGCGCCCGGTCATTCCCAGGTGAACGATCCACTGAGCGGTTGGGTGTGGGTTGGTTTCTGTGGGGCGGGCGCCCTCGCCCGCCGGCATCTTCCGTGATGGCCGGCTGCGAGGTCTGCCAAGAACCTTGGCGGGCGAGGGCGCCCGCCCCACACGAGCGGATTCAAGATCCAACACAATGTGCTTGCCCACGCGCCGCACTCCCGCGATACGCCGCGATTCAAGGGTTGTTGCGATCTCGACAGCGGAGGATTTCAGTGGCTCAGGTTTCGATCCCAGCCAGACCGACTCAATCACGTCCCCGGTGACCCGGCTGGCCAGGCCGCGAGCGATCGTTTCAACTTCGGGAAGTTCAGGCATAACAAAACTAGTCTACAGTCGTCAGTCTTCAGCCAAGCCTTAG
>JBGQIG010000321.1:0-3825 GCA_041498365.1 Terriglobia bacterium
CTTGGTTTCGTCGATGGGAGTGATTTCTTTCGTAGCCATTCCGCTCCGTGGAAAGTGCCAGCCTCAGGTCCTGGCCAGCGTGCTTTTCCGATGCCCTGGAATTTGCCTCAAATTACTGAAATTATTAACACTTACGGCTTCAGAAGTTGTAACTAATTGTACCATGACAACAGGTATTTTTCGACCCCCGAACCGGCCGGGTAAATGTAGGCGGGCGCCGCCACGGACCACGTGGGGACAGGGCGCCCCCGGCTGTCCGGCGGAGCAACGCTCCGCTATCTCTGGTACCGGCAAACCTGTCGAGCCATGCTCGACCGGACAGCCGAGGGCGGCTGTCCCCACGTGGCTGTTGGTAGCTCCTACACGGGCCTGCCCAGAGCGAAGTCAAGGCTGCTCGCGCCTACATTGTCAGCGCACGGAATCCGCCCGACCTGTTAGCATATTGGGAGGAGACCCCAGCAACGCATGAGTGTGCCCGTATCGCAGATGTGGACGGTAGCCAGCTATGTCATCCGGCAAAAGCTCGCCCGAAGGAAGCAATATCCGCTGGTGTTGATGCTGGAGCCGCTGTTCCGCTGCAATTTGGCCTGCGCCGGTTGCGGCAAGATTCAGTACCCGGCGCACGTCCTCAAGCGCCAACTGACCCCTGAAGAGTGCTTCCGCGCCGTCGACGAGTGTGGCGCGCCCGTGGTTTCAATCCCCGGCGGCGAACCGCTCATGCATCCCGAAATCGACAAGATTGTCGAAGGCCTGGTGGCACGCACGAAATACATCTACCTGTGCACCAACGCCTTGCTGCTCAAAGAGAAAATCCACTTCTTCAAGCCGACCAAGTACCTCACCTTCAGCGTGCATCTGGACGGGCAGAATGAACACCACGATTTCGCGGTGTGCCGCGAGGGTGGGTACGAGATTGCTGTGGACGCCGTCCGCGAGGCATTGCAACGAGGCTTCCGGGTCACCACTAATACCACGCTTTTTGACGGCGCCGATCCCAAGAGCGTGCGGGCATTCTTTGACGACATGATGGAGCTGGGAGTGGAGGGCATGATGCTCTCGCCTGGTTACTCCTATGAAAAGGCGCCTGACCAGCAGCATTTTCTGGGACGCGCCCGCACTCGGCGGCTGTTCAGTGCCATTCTTTCCAATCGCGATAAGAATTGGCGGTTCAATCTCTCGCCGCTGTTCATGGAGTTCCTCATGGGCAAGCGGCACTATGCCTGCACTCCCTGGGGAATGCCCACGTATAACATTTTTGGCTGGCAGAAACCCTGCTACCTGCTCCAGGACGGCTACGCCGACACCTTCGACGAGCTGATCCGGGAGACGGCGTGGGAGCAGTACGGCACCGAGTCAGGCAACCCGCATTGCGCCAACTGCATGGTGCACAGCGGCTACGAGGCCTCCGCGGTGAACGATACGTTCAGCTCGCTCAGCGGCTTCGTTGCCACCGTGAAGGCGACGCTCTGTACACGCTATGCTGACGAGGGCGCCTTGCGGCTCCTGGACGAACCGGTAGGGCAGAGCCACCCTCTGGTCCAGATCGAAACCCCAACTGAATCGTTCGAGGAGACTCGAGCGTGACCGGTAAAGCTGCCGGGCACGTTCCCCACGAGGCGGCGCCTCAGCCTGGGTCTTCCGCGCCGGACGCACTGGAAGTCTCTCCGGGTTGGGCACACGAAAAGCTTGAAGGCTGGGTTCCCGCGCTGGCATCCGAAGAAGAAACCCGGACAGCTTTGGAAAAAGCCTTCGACTACCGCGGCGACGTGACCATCACTCGCAAAGACGGAACCAAGGTCGAGGGATATCTCTTTGACCGGAAGAGCGGGCCCAGCCTGGCCGAATCTTTGGTGCGAGTGCTTCCCAAGACGTCCAACCAGAGAGTGATGATCCCGTACTCGGACATCACGGCACTGGCTTTCACCGGACGCGACACCGCCGCGGGCAAAAGCTGGGAAGCCTGGGTTAAGAAATACGTAGAAAAGAAAGCCGCCGGCGAAAAGGACATCGGGCTGGAGCCCGAAGCGCTGGAGTAGGCAGCAACCCCCGCACAATTCCAAGATATGCCTTCCCGCCCTTCGTAGCAGAAAGGACTCGAGCCACTATGGCTTCCAGATCACGGGCCCACCGTTTGATCGAGATCGACTGGCCTGAGTTCGGCACCGGCGCCTACCCGCCCCGGCCATCAGCCTCTGAGCTGGAAGCAAGAATTGACAACCTGCGCGCCCGAATAGAGGAGCGCGGACTCACACATATCGTTGTGTATGGTGATCGGGAGCATTCTGCCAACCTGGCTTATTTGACCGGCTTCGATCCCCGCTTCGAAGAGGCGGTACTGATCGTGAGGCCGGCCGTCGTGCCGCTGGTCCTGGTGGGCAACGAGTGTGAATCGTATCTTGATATAAGCTCATTGCATGCGACTGGCCGGTTGCGCCACGAACGCTTCCAACCGTTCTCCCTGCTGAATCAACCGAGAGATCAAAGTCGCAGGCTGCGCGAGATCTTCGCGGGGGAAAACATTGGTCCAGCATCGCGCGTCGGCTGTGTGGGTTCCAAGTACTTCTCCGAGAAAGAACATCCCGATGCCCACCATGCCATAGATATTCCGGGATACCTGGTGGACACACTCCGGGAGCTGAGCGGGCGGGAGAATGTCGTCAACGTCACCGATTTGCTCATGCACCCCGGCCACGGCCTTCGGACGCGGTGCAGCCCGTACGAAATAGCTTATTTCGAGTACACCAACGGGCAAGCAGCTGAATCGGTTAAACGGATGATCTTTGGTTTGCGGGAAGGAATGACCGACCATGCGGTCGTCGAGTGCGGCCGCCTCAACGGTGACCCTCTCGGATGTCATGTGACATTTGCCACCGGGAGTAACGCCAACCTTGGTCTGTCAGGGCCAAGCGGCGAGCTTATCCGCCGTGGCCAGCCCCTGTCATTCAACGTTTGCTATTGGGGCAGCAACGTATGCCGTGCCGGCTGGATTGCGCGAGGGGCGGAGGATCTTCCAAGCCAAGCGGCGGACTATGTGTCGTCCTTCGCGGGCACCTATTTTGAAGTGATGGGTGAATGGTTTGCACTCATGAAGCTAGGCACACCTGGACACCGGTTCTACGACCTGATCCAGAAGCGTTTGCCGTTCGAGCAATTTGGCGTCTACCTCAATCCCGGGCACCTCATCCACCTGGACGAATGGGTGAGTTCACCTTTCTATGCAGAATCCGAAATTCCGGTGCGCTCCGGTATGGCCATCCAGGTCGACGTCATCCCGCAATCCAGCCGGTATTTTTCAACCCGGATGGAGGACGGTGTGGTAGTTGCCGATGAAGAACTGCGGACGAACCTGAAGGAGCTCGTTCCGGACTGCTATGAGCGATGCCAAAAGAGGCGCTCGTTCATGAGCGATGTGCTCGGCATTGTGTTGCCGGAAGAAGTGTTGCCGCTATCGAACACTTGCGCTATCGTGCCGCCGTTCTTTCTCAGGCCCAATTTGATCCTGGCGCTGGAAACATAAGTCTTTATCAACAGTGAGACCGTCTTCGACAGCCGTTCACGACCGTGGTGAGGTCACCGCACCGTTTTCTTCGCTCCGAAATTTAGCTTTTCGATCAGTTCGTTGATCTCGTCTTCACTACCGCCAATGAAGGTGAACGAAATGGCATAGCCCTTTTCCACCGTCACCAGCGACGTCTGTCGCATGGTGAGTGTGCCTCGCGGCATGCTGAAGTCCCCGCGCACCAGCTTTGTGGCACCAACCGAAATCTCGTGGGACTCCTGTTCCGGCTGGAAGCCCTTGGCAGCGGTGACGGCGGCCAACGATTC
>JBGQIG010000322.1:0-3802 GCA_041498365.1 Terriglobia bacterium
CCCTTCTCTGAACACCGATTGGTGGAATTATGGAGGGTTAACGCGCGACGTGGTTCTGGTGGAAACACCCGAAACCTTCATCCAGGATTACTTCGTGCAACTCACCAAGGGGTCCAGCGATGAGATCTCCGGCTGGGTGCAGCTCAGTGGGGCTTGGCCAGCGCAGCAGGTTACGCTCGAAATCCCCGAAGCTGGAATCAAGAAAACTATTACTTGCGATGCCGCCGGCCATGCTGAGTTTCACTTTCCAGCCAAGCTTGAATTGTGGTCACCCGGCCATCCCATGCTCTACGACGTTGTGTTGTCCAGCGGCGCTGATAAGGTGCGTGATTCCATCGGCTTCCGCACCATCGAAACTCGCGGCACTCAAATTCTGCTCAACGGAAAGCCCGTTTTCCTGCGCGGCATCTCGCTACACGAAGAGGCTCCGATCCGCGGCGGCCGCGCGTTCAGCCGGGAAGATGCCGAGACCCTGTTGGGTTGGGCCCGCGAGCTGGGTTGCAATTTCGTCCGCCTGACCCACTACCCGCACAGCGAGACCATGACCCGCCTCGCTGACCGCATGGGCCTGATGGTGTGGTCCGAAATTCCCGTCTACTGGGACGTTGACTGGGGAAATCCATCCACACTGCAAAATGCACAAAACCAGCTTCGTGAGATGATTGCCCGCGACCATAATCGCGTGTCCGTCATTTTCTGGTCGCTTTCGAATGAGACTCCGGTCAAACCTGAGCGTCTCACATTTCTGAAGCAACTCTCCGACACTGCGCGCCAACTCGACTCCACCCGCCTCATCACGTCAGCGATGAACCATGTGGACGAGGCCGGCCCCGACACCCGGGTTCTCAGCGATCCCCTTGGCGAATACCTCGACGTGCTGGGGTTGAACGAATACCTCGGCTGGTATTGGGGACGTCCCGAAGATGCCGATCGCATGCAATGGAAGACTGCATGGGACAAGCCGCTGATCATGAGCGAATTTGGTGCGGAAAACCCGTACGCCAGGCACGGCGAACCGGACGAACGCTGGACGGAGGAGTATCAGGCCAATCTCTATCAGCATCAGATCAGCATGTTGAAAAAGATTCCGTCGCTGGCGGGTTTGTCGCCATGGGTCCTGATGGACTTCCACTCGCCTCGCCGCTTGCTGCCCGGCATCCAGGACTACTACAACCGCAAGGGGCTGGTTTCGAATCTGGGACAACATAAGCAGGCGTTCTACGTCTTGCAGAAGTACTATCGGGAAATCGAGCCGGCGAAATAGTCCGAACAGGTCAAGGAAAACGCCGATCCGAGCATCAGGAAGGATTTGGGAAGGGCACGACTTCAGTGCGTGCCACTGAAGTCCGCTAGGGACGCGGCTTTAGCCGCTGCGGTCGGCTCCTAGGCTTGCGTGCGGTCCAGAAACTCCGCGTGCCAAGCCATCTGGATGGCTTCCAGCTTGCCCTCGTTCGACTTCTTGGGATCGTCCTTGAACTCGGGCAGTTCCGTTACCAGCTGGTGTAAGTCCGTGAAGCGCACGGCCAGCGGATCCGTGTCCGGATGCTTCTCGGAGAGCAGGATTCCGATGTCGTCAGGATCATCCCAGGTAAGTTCTTTCGGCATGCGCGCTCCTTACTACTCGTCGTTGGTCATTGGTCATTGGTCGTTGGCCAACCAACGGCTATGGACCAACGACTGCCTTAGTGTTCTTCCGACACATAATTCCGGTTCCACGCCGGAATCTCGACTATGACCTTGCCTGGCTTGTTGATCACCGCCTGGCAGCCGAGTCGGGAGTTTAACTGTAAATCGGCGGCCATGTCCAGCCGGTCGGCTTCCTCGTCATCCATCTCGGAAAGATTCTCGGCGCCTTCTTTCACCCAGATGTGGCAAGTGGTGCAGGCACAGTTGCCGCCGCAGGCGTGATCCAGCCGGATGCCATGGTTCAGCGCCACGTCGAGCAGCGATTCTTCTTTGCCATGATCCTTGTATGGCAGCTTGCCATGCTCGAACTGCACGGTCTTGCCCTCGGGCAGAAACGTAACCTGGACCGTGTTCTCGCCCGGAGCTTCGACCGTAGCCGCTCCCGCGCCTTGTGTTTTCTGTTCCGCCATGCCAGCTCCTTGTATAGCGCCGCTTCCTCTGTGTCCTCCGTGGTTGAAATGTTTCTCTAACCACGGAGGACACGGAGGACACAGAGTCTTACTCAAACTCCGCCTTTGCCACCGGATGCGGCGCCTCCGGTCCTTCGCCCATGTCCGCCTGATCCATTGTCTTACCCTTCAAGACGGTCGATACTGCGCTGTCCATCATCAGTTCAGCCAACCGCATCGTGCCCTGGTTCAGCGCGTCGATGGCCTTGCGGATTGCCTGATAATCGTCTCCGTCTTTTACCTGCTTCAACGCCTTTTCTAGTTTGGCAATGCGTTTCTTCTCGTCGCTGGTGAGCTGTCCCCATGCAGGACTCTTCTGACCTTTTTCAAGCGCGGCCAGGATGGTACCTGCCTCGTTGCGCGCCTCGATCACTTGTCGCTGGCGGAAATCCTCTTCTGCCGAGTCAAATGAATCGAGAATCATACTCTCGACTTGCTCATCGGTCAGCCCATAGCTGGGCTGGACTTCGATTTCCGCCTCCTTGCCGCTGCGCTGCTCGCGCGCCGAAACGTGCAGAATGCCGTTGGCGTCAATCAGAAACTTTACTTCTACGCGCGGTATTCCCGCCGGCATCGGCGGAATTCCCTTCAGGTCAAAGCGCGCCAGGGAGCGGCAATCCTTTGCCAGTTCCCGCTCACCTTGCAGCACGTGGATGGCAACATTCGCCTGCCCATCCACCTGTGTGGTGTAGTGCTGCGTGGCTGAAGCTGGAATCGTCGAGTTGCGGAGGATGATCTTGTCGGTTACGCCGCCCGCTACTTCGATGCCCAGTGACAATGGCGTCACGTCGAGCAACAGCATGTTTTCCGTGGCCTCCGAGCCGCCGGAAAGGATATGGGCCTGCACCGCAGCGCCCAACGCGACCACTTCGTCCGGGTTCAGATCTGTGTGCGGCTCGCGCTGAAACATTTCTTTGACCAGGGCGCGCACTTTGGGAATTCGGGTGGAGCCGCCCACCAGCACCACTTCATCAATTTGTTCCGGCTTCAAGCCTGCGTCCTTCAAGGCCTGCTTGCATGGACCGGCGGTGCGATCAATGATCGGCTGTATCAAGTGCTCGAACTGTTCCCGCGTAATCTTCCGCAGATAGTGCTTGCCGCCCGACAGTTCAACTTCGAGCGTGGTCGCAGGCTGCGAAGAAAGTGCAATCTTGGCTTCAATCACCGCCTTACGGATGATCGCTACCGCTTCGCCATTGCGTGAAACATCCAGACCCATATCGCCGCGGATGTCATCCAGCGCGATGGTGATCAGCAGGTTGTCAATATCATCGCCGCCCAGATGAGTGTCGCCATTGGTGGCGATCACTTCAAAAATTCCATCATGCAACTTGAGAATAGAAACGTCGAACGTGCCCCCACCAAGGTCGTAGACCGCCACGATGCCGTTCTGCCTCTTGTCCAATCCGTAAGCGAGGGAAGCCGCCGTAGGCTCATTGACCAGGCGCAGCACCTCGAGTCCGGCGATACGACCTGCATCTTTCGTCGCCTGCCGTTGGGCGTCGTTGAAATATGCCGGCACCGTGATGACTGCTTTGGTGACCGGAGCATTGAAGAATCGTTCAGCATTGCGCTTAAGCTGGCGCAGAATGAACGCCGAAATTTCCGGCGGCGTGAAGGTCTTCTCGCCGAGTCGAATACGAAGAACTTCTCCCGGCTGAAGATCA
>JBGQIG010000323.1:0-3782 GCA_041498365.1 Terriglobia bacterium
ATCGAGGGCAACAAGGTCCGCCTCTCCCGCAAAGCGCTCATCAAGGAAGCTCGCGAAAAACAACAACGCGCCGCCAGCAGCGGGGCCGCTGCCACTTCTTCCGATGCTGCTGGCGCCGGCCACGATTCCGGCTCCCGCGAATAACCGTTCTATTCAGCTACTGTAGGGGCGCAGCATGCTGCGCCACTGCCACCGTGGCGTAGCCATTTTAAGCACCAGGGTCTTGCCCGTGGCATTCCAAACGAAAAGGCCCCCGGCCAAGCCGGAGGCCTTTCCCATTTCTTCGTGTAGAGGCCGGCCTTCAGCCAGGCTTCTCTCTTTTCCTTACTTCATTGCTTCCTGCTTCTCGCAATGCACCGCGTCCAACGCACCCCAAAGCGCATCGAGCGCTTCCTGCGCCGTCGCCACGATCTCGTCTTCATTCCCATCCGCGTGCTCTTCCAGCCATCCGCGCCACGCCGCGCGATGCGCCTTGTCCGCTTCCTCATGCACCGCGAAATACGCGAGTCCTTCCGGCTGCTCGATCCCGTAGAACTTCTTCAAGCCATCGATTTTCGTCGTCGCAATCTCCGGCACCTGCGATTCATACGCATACAGCGCCGCCACCGCTTCCGCCACCGGCCGGTCCCCGCAAATCTCGCGGAATTTCTGCACCACTGCTTGCGTCCCCGGCAGGGCAGGGCAGCACGTCATGTCATCCTCGCCCACCCCCACGGCCGCCGCAAAATCCCGCCACAGCTTCGGATGCGGCCTCGCCGGATTCTCTTCTTCGGCCAGGTTCTCGCGGATCAATCTCTGCAGTGGACCCTCCGTCCGCGCCGCCAGCACGCGCAAGTGCCCCGGAAACGCCTCCACGTGCCTGTAATACTGCGCCGCATAAAGCTGCAACTCCGCGCGGCTCAGCTTCCCCGCCTGCCAATCCTGATAAAACGGATGCTTCAGCAAACTCTTCTCCGCAATCGCCGCATCCATCCGCGCCAGCAATTCCGTATTTGCCATGGTCGGTCTCCTCCGCAGGAAATGCCGCCCAATAACCGCGCGCACACCCCGCCAATTTCGTGTCGCGCATTGTAGCAAATTTTGTAATGAATTGCTGAGAGCACGCTTTTTTGCCGGCCAGCGAGGCGGCTAGCTGCGAGTCTTTTCTAGCATTGGCTGCAGGCAAACTTTGTCTTCAAACGCATCGCCGATCTCACGAACTAGGCTGTCACGCGAGAAGGGTTTTTGCAGGACGATTGCTTTCTCGAGAATCTCTCCGCTGCAGGTGTCTTGTTCCAGGTAGCCGGACATGTAAACGACTCGCAAGCCCCTGATGCGTGCTTTCAACTTTTGGGCAAGCTCCGTTCCCCGCATTTTGGGCATCACCACATCCGTCAGCAGGAGCTGAATGGCACCCCCAAGGCGCTCCGAAATCTCCAGTGCTTCCACGCCGTCCTTGGCCGTCAGCACACTGTAACCGGCTGACCGCAAGAATTCGGACGCCAGGGATCGCACCTCATCCTCATCCTCTACAACCAGGACAGTTTCTGATCCCCCCTTGGATCTTGCAGCCACCCGCTCGTATGAAACAGCCTCTTCCTTGTCGGTGACTCGCGGCAAGTAAATTTCAAACCGTGCGCCATTCCCCGGCGATGATTCCACCCAGATATAGCCTCCGCTCTGTCTCACGACACCGTAAACCGTGGCTAGACCCAGCCCGGTGCCCTTGCCAGACTCCTTGGTCGTGAAGAACGGCTCGAAGATACGTGACTTTGTAGTGGCGTCCATCCCGTGCCCGGTGTCCGTGACCACCAACTGTACGTACTGGCCGGATTTCAGGGGCGGCCTCGCATGAGCGTATGGCGCGTCCACTTTCAATTTTTTCGTCTCGATCGTCAATTTTCCGCCCTGAGGCATGGCGTCGCTGGCATTTACGGTCAGATTCAACAGTGCTTGCTCGATCTGACCCGGGTCCGCTTTCACCCGCCCGAGAGAATCGCCCAGCCGGAAGCTGAATTCGATATCTTCGCGAACCAGCCGCCGCAGCAGTTTGCTCATGTCCGCGACCAGCGTATTCAGGTCAAGAATTCTCGGTTGAAGCACCTGCATCCGGCTGAATGCCAGCAGCTGGCGGGTCAACGAGGCCGCCCGGT
Organism: Terriglobia bacterium; assembly: GCA_041498365.1. Classification (GTDB taxonomy): domain Bacteria; phylum Acidobacteriota; class Terriglobia; order Terriglobales; family Acidobacteriaceae; genus JAIQFF01. The sequence continues at coordinate 2,133 of JBGQIG010000323.1, forward strand.
CTGCGGTCCTCATAATCTGTTGCGTGCTGCCATAAAAGATGTCTGCCGGCTTCATCCGATCAATGAGCAATTCGCTGTGGCCTTTGATCACGGTCAGGAGATTGTTAAAGTCGTGTGCTACTCCACCCGCCAGGCGCCCCAGCGCCTCCATCTTCTGGGCCTGCCGGAGTTGCTCTTCGAGTTGCTGCCGTTGCGCCTCGTTCCGCTGCAGCGTGCCGCGCATGCCATCAAAAGCGCGGGTTACCTCCGCCAGTTCATCGCCTCCCCGCGCATCGATCGGGTACGTATAATTACCCTCTTTGAGTGCTTGCACTCCTTCTAAGAGTGCTGCCAGCGGGCGCGTGAACGTATCCGAGATCAGATACACCAGCGTCCCACCTGCCATCACCGCCACCAGCCCCAGTGCGAGAAGGAGTTGGTTGAGCCTTGCCAGGTAGGCTGCCGCCTCCTTGTACGATTTAAGGATGATGAGGTTTGCCGTGGGAACCGAACCTGGAGTGAGATCCACCGAACTCGTCAAAAACCGCTCGTTTCCGATGTACACATGTTCCTGTGTAGGCTGGTCCTGAATCTGCCTCACCACTTCCTGCTCCTGGAGTGCGGACAAAGAACTCACCACGACATCTTTGCCATAGCGGAAGATAATCTGGCTCGATGAAATGCGGCCTAAATCGCGGGCCGCTCGAGTGTCCATGGAGCGGCCCACCACCACGGTACCTAGGAGGTTGCTTTTTATCGGAGGGCCATCGTAGAACCGCTGCAGGACCACCTGATAGACGTTTCTGTCGTTGATCCACCATGCCGACGTGCTACCGCGATTCAGAGAGCGGTGAAGCATTTCCTCCGCTACCGCAGTAGGGAATACGGGAGTCGTCGAGTGTAAGGCGGTGATTCTGCCCTTCTTGTCTGCAAGGGCGAACATGTTGCAGTCATCGGATTTCCAGGGGTCTTGGCTCGCATCCTCGATCGTGGTGGTGTCCCCGTTTCTCATATACGCCAGCGAGGCCAGCAAGTCCGCCTTGCGGCTCAGGGCCATCTGTTGCTGGTGTTCCATGACCTGAAACATCAGGGTAGCGTTGCGCGCATCCTGCTCGACCTGATGTTGCACCTGCACCTCCGCGCTTCGCCGCACCACGAGCAGGGTCGCGCAGGTGAGCCCTGCGGAGAGCAGCACAAACGACAGCAGGAGCTTAGTACGCAAACGCAGGTTTGCCACACTCGCAGGCAGCGGAGACGAGGAAATGCCGCCCAGAAAGGCTACAATGCCCCACAGCGATATCAATTTCATGAGGGTGGAAAGTTAGCATCCCCACGCTGGGGAGATGAATGGGCAAGCCGTACTATGGCGTAAGTACTCTAGATTCATTTGGAAAGCATCGGCCTGGAAGGAAACTGCCGGAAGAAGCTATCCCATGGTCTCACTCCGTGGACGCGACTGGTGAAATGCGTCTCCCAGTCCTGCCTGCAAGGCCGCAATACCAGGTCTCGTAGAGGACTGCAGCCAGCAGACTGGACTTACGCGTGAACGCTAGGGGAAACAGCCCAGCCTTTTTCTCCAGATTCGCCAAAAGGTATTACGACCCCGACTCGTGCACGCGCTCGATGTCCGCGCCAACGCCCCGCAGTTTCTCGACGATCCCTTCATACCCG